>JAADEP010000196.1 GCA_013153335.1 Chloroflexota bacterium | reverse complement strand
TGCGGTGCGGGCTTCGGGCTCGGGGTCGGCGTGGGCGTCGCGGTTGGCCGCGGTCGGGCCAGGGGCCAATGCGAGCCCGGGGTCGACGTGGCGGTCGCGGCAACCCGTCGCGAGGGCGCGGGGACAAACGACGGTACTGCGGAGGGCGTAGAGGGTGATTGCGCGTTCCGTGGCCGCGTCGCGCTCGCGGGATGGAAAAGCCCGCAAGCGCCGAGGAGCAGCGCGAGGGACAAACCGAGCGCGATACGGAGAACACGAGACGGGGATTGGGATACACCTTCAGACATCGAGGTCAGCCAAGGCACAACAAAAGGCTCGCTCTCATTCTCTGCGCTGTTAGGACAAGCTTTCCCTCCTTATAACGCTATTGTACCAAATATCCAAACTCAACGACGAGAAACCGCTTCAACTATCCCGTGTCACGCAAACATTTCCCAACAATCACTCGCACTTTCAGCAGAAATGAGCCTTGCCGATATCCGCAAGAAACGATAAAATAGGACAAACACGATACGCGGGGAAGGAGGGGAACAAAAAGGAGGGGAGCGTATGCGGTTCGCGGTCTGTCCACACGATATGGTTCGCCAAATGCAAACGTGGCTGGAGCTCGCCACGTATCTGCAGCGCGAGCTTCAGGAACCGGTGGTTCTGGACCCGGTTACCGATTTTCACGCGTTTTACGATCAGGTTTTGCCCTACGCAGAGTTGGCTTATCTCAACCCCCTGGACGCCTGGCGCTGGGCCCAAACGCATCAAGCTCAACCGCTATGCGGCACGGAGCTCTACGACGAGGTGGTCTTTGTAGCCGCGCCGGGGCAGCGAACGGACCTATCCGCGTTACAAGGGCAGCCGCTCGCGGCGGTCGACCAACAGTTCGCGACGTATCTGGGCTTGGCGTTGCTCCAAGAGCACCACATCACGCCCGGCGAAATTGTGTGGAAGGGCTCGTGGATCGGGGTCATCCGCGCGCTGATGCGCGGCGAAGCGCCGTATGGGTTGTTGTACGCGGACGCGTACGAAGGCCTGAGTCGCCTGGCCAAGGAACAGGTCGAGGTTGTGCACCGGAGCCAATCCCGGCTCGCGACCCATATGCTGATGCTGCGGCCTGACAAGGCCTCGCGTCGCGCGGATGTGGCGGGCTTCTTCCTGCGGATGCACCAGAACCCTGAGACCGCGGGCCTGGTCGACGCGCTGCGCATAGGTCGCTGGACGCCGAACCCAGACCTCGAGGCCATTGCTCAGGTCATTGAGCACGCCCGGTCGCTGCTCCCGGCGCTGGAGCAGCCGGCATAACGCGCGCCCGCGCGTCGAGGATCAGCGGGCCCGTTGGGGTGATCCGGACGGGGTTGAGGTCAAGCTCGGCCAGAGGAAGATCCGCCAGCAGCGACGCGACCCGCACCAGGAGTTCACGCAACGCAGGGAGGCTCGCGGCCGCGCGCGCGGCCAGCCAAGGCCCCACCCGGCTCTCTGCCAGCAAGGCGTCAAGATCGGGCACGGTCAACGGCGCCAACGCGAACGCGCGCGCATCCCAGGCCTCGACAGCCACGCCGCCCAGGCCGAGCAAAACCAGCGGGCCCAGGTTGGAGTCCCGAAGCCCGCCCACGATGAGTTCTGGGCCGTCGGGGGCCAAGGTTTGGACCAACACCCCCCGATACCGCGGACCAAACCGCGCGTGCCAGCCCTCGACAACGGCCCGTACATCCTCGGCGTTGGATAGGCCTATCCGCACGCCCTGGGCCGCGCTTTTGTGCACCACGCCCTCGGCCCAAAGCTTGAGTACAACCGGATACCCCAACTTGCTGGCTACACGCACAGCCTCCTCCGGCGTGCGAGCCCAAGCTTCCGCCACACGCGGAAGTTCGTAAGCGTCCAAAAGCCGGGCCAAAACTCGCGGCGCAAGCCAACCCTCCGCGTCGTGCTCAGCCAAAAGGGCCCGGAGCGCTTCGAGCGGCTCGCTCGGCGCGACCCGCCGCGGGATCGCGCGCGCGTGTTCGCGGCCGCGCACGGCCCGCACCCAACCCACCAAAGCCAAAACCGCATCTTCGGGCGTCGAGAACGTAGGCACTTCGGCCGCGTGCAGATGCGCCCGCGCCTCGGGCAGCAAATAACCGCCCAGCAGCGCCACGGTCACCGGTTTGAAGCGCGAGGCCGCCTGCAGCACCGGGATGAGAGCCTTCGCGACCGCCCCCGCGCTATACCCCGGCGGCGGCGGAAGCAGCACGACCACCGCATCCACTTCATCGGCCTGCAGCAGGGTCGCGAGGCTGCGCGCGTATTGCTCCGGCGAGGCCGTGGCCAACATATCCACCGGATTGGCGACGCTCGCGGCCGGCGGAAGCCCTTCGCGCAATGCGGCCTGCGTCGCCGGGCGCAACGTAGCTAACGCGAGCTCGTCAGCCTGCCCGACCGCGTCAGCAGCCAGAACGCCCGGTCCGCCGGCATTGGTCAAAATCGCCACCCGAAGCCGTGACCCGTCCCCCGAAGGTTCAGGCCAGCGAACCAACGCTTGGGCCCAAACGCGCGCGGTGCTTAAGTCCTCAGCCGCCAAAGCCCCCGCGCGGCGCAGCCCCGCCCGCGCGCGATCCCAAGGCGAAGCCAGCGCGGCCGTGTGCGACGCGGCCGCCTGCTGCCCCGCGGCAGTGCGCCCGGCCTGAAGCACGATCGCGGGCTTGTGCCGCGTGAGCTCGCGTAGCGCGGTGACCAAAGCCGTATTGACCGCGTCCTCCGAATACACCAAAACCGCGCGCGTCGGGGGGTAATCCCCTTCCGCGGGCAAAAGGTCGGCCAGGGTTAAGTCGGCCTGATTGCCCGTGCTAACCACGCGCGAAAACCCCTGCTCCACGGCCAAGCCCCAATCGAGCAGCGCGGCCGCCAAAGCGCCCGACTGGGAATAAAAAGCCAAGCCCCCGGCTCGTGGGAGCGGCGGGGGCAGAAAAGTGGTGTTGAGGTCGCGAAACAAGTCCAGAATGCCGATGCAGTTCGGGCCCAACACTCGAAGGCCATGTCGCCGCGCGACCTCGACCAACGCGCGCTGCCGGGCCGCGCCCTCGGGGCCTTCCTCGGCAAAACCACCCGACTGGATGATCGCGGCTTGGATCCCCCGTTGGCCAACCTCTTCCATCACCGATACCGCTACCTGAGCCGGAACCACCAGCACAGCCAAATCCACCGGGTCAGGGACCACGGCCACCGAAGGATAAAGGGGCTGGCCAAAGAGTTCCCCGCCTTTGGGGTTGACCAAATACACGGCCGCGCCGTGACGCCCGCGCAACAGATTGCGCGCGACCGCGTACCCCAGCGACGTAGGCCGCGTGGACGCGCCGATCACCGCGATGCCCCGCGGGCGGAAAAACGCGTCAAAGGGCACGCGCGTCTCGATCACAGGTTACGCCTCCTCAGAGGGCGTCCGACGCCAATATTGGCTCAGGGCCCGGACCTGCTCGGCTGCCCGGTAGGAAGAACGCACCAAAGGCCCGCTCTCGACCCACTTGAAGCCCAGTTGGTAACCAAACTCCCGGAGCTCTTCAAACTCGTCCGGGTGGTAATAGCGCGCAATGGGCAAATGGCGCCGACTTGGCTGCAAATACTGGCCAATGGTCACGATGTCCACACCCCACGAGCGCAAGTCCTCGAGGGTGGCTTTAACCTCATCCATGGTCTCGCCCAAACCGACCATAATGCCCGACTTGGTCAGAACCGTGGGGTCCATGGCCTTGGCCCCGGTCAGGATGCGTCGCGCCCATTCGTAACGGTCTTGCGGCTGCACCATGCGGAAGAGCCGGGGCACGGTCTCGACATTGTGGTTGAGGATGTCGGGACGCGCGTCCATGACGATGCGCAAAGCATCCAGCCGACCCTTAAAGTCGGGGATGAGGACTTCGATGGAGCAGGAAGGGACTCGCTCACGGATGCGCTGGATCACCATCGCGAACAACGGCGCGCCGCCGTCGCCGCGGTCATCGCGGTTAACGCTGGTGATGACCGCGTGGTCCAGGCCCATGGTCGCGACGGCTTCGGCGATGCGATCGGCCTCGGCCCAATCGACGGGCCGCGGCACGCCGTGCTTGACGTCGCAAAAGCCGCAAGTGCGCGTGCACACATCCCCTAGCATGAGGAAGGTGGCGGTCCCGTGGCCCCAGCACTCGCCCAAATTGGGGCACAGGGCCTCTTCGCACACGGTGTGCAAAGCCTGGCCGCGCATCAGCCGGCGGATCTCTCGCACCGTCGGCGCGACCGG
>JAADEP010000006.1 GCA_013153335.1 Chloroflexota bacterium | reverse complement strand
TGGCATAGAACTGCGCGCGAGCTGGCTGGCCCAGCGCAAGCGTTGCGGTGGGGAATTTCTAGCGGGCGGGTTCAGCCGCCCGCGGGTCAAGCGCGAGTTCCGCCGCCCGCGGCATGGGCTTCGACCAGATTTGCCTGCACCCTGAAAAGCCGCGGATGAGGGGCTTCGGCAGCTTGCTGAGGTATAATTCCTCTCCGTATGAAGCTTCTAAGGACCTTGGGGGAACGCGACGACGTATTTTGGGCCGGGATCGTGCTTCTGGCCCTGCTGGTGCGTGGGCTCGGGCTCGCTTCCGCGCCTTTGGGCCCGCGGGAGGCCGATCTGGCTTACCGAGCCGCTTTGCTTGCGCGGGGCGAATCGGTCGCGGCGGGCCCGGGTGGATGGCTGACGGGCCTTTTGAGCGGGCTCTTCTTCCTGACCGGTCCGCAGGATTTCTGGGCCCGCGCGTTGCCGTGGCTGGTCGGCAGCCTGTTCCCGCTTTTGGCCCGCGCGTGGGAGCCCTGGTTGGGCCGTTCGCGCGCGCGGGTTTTGGGCTTGGCCTGGGCCCTTGACCCGGCCCTGGTCGCGGCCTCGCGCTTGGCCTGGGGGCCGATTTTGGCCATCGCGGGCCTCGGCCTGGCGTATACCCTGGCCTGGCAAGGACGCCCTCGCTTGGCCGGGCTTGTGGGCCTGACCGCGCTTGGCCTCGGCCCCGGCGCCGCGCTGGGCTGGGTATTCGCGTCGGCCTTGCTGTTGGGATGGCTGCGCCAGGGGCGCCCTCACGCCGCGCGCAGAACCCCGTGCTCGCACGCGTGTTTGGGCGCGGTCCTCGCTGGCGTGCTCCTCGGTATCACCGGCTGGACCCGGGCGCCGCACGCGCTCGGGGCTTGGCTGGAAGGCCTGCTCGCGTACGTGCGGACCTACGCGCTTGTGGGCGCGCCGGTCCTCCTCAGCCTGGCTGTCTTGGGGCCAATAGGGGTCTTGCTTTTGGCTGCGGAGCGGGACCGCGCGCTGCCGCGCGCGCTGCGCGTTTGGCTCGCCGCGGGGCTGATTGCGGGGGCGGTTTGGCTGGTCACACCCCATCGCCAAGGCGCGGATTTGGCCTGGGTCAGCGTCGCGCTGTGGCCTGGGGTGGTGGCGAAGCTCGCGTCGTTCGCCCGCCCCGCGCGCGCGCCCTGGTGGCTCGGGCCGGGCCTGACCGCGTTGGCCCTGGGCTTTGTGCTCTTTTACGCCCAATGGTTCGCGCAGCTGAGCTTCGAGGGCCTTACCTCGCGAGATCGGCTCCTCTTCTCCGCGGTACTACTCGTGAGCCTTTTGCTGTGGTTCTTCGTCTTTGTCTACCTCGCGAGCTGGCTCGGCTCATCGGTGGCCTTTTGGGGATGGCGCTGGTTCGTCCTTGGCGTGGTCATCGTATGGCTGGGGATGGGCCTTCGGCACGCGCGCCAGACCGCCTGGGGGACGGAGTGGTGGCAGGTTCCGGGCAGTTCGCCCGGGGTTGTGGCCTTAGAGCAGACCATGGCCCAATGGGGCGCGTGGCGCTTTCGCCGTCCTGACGCACTGCCGGGCGCGATCTTGGCGGATGACCCGGTATTGCGCTGGTATCACGTGAGCCGCTTCCCCGAGATGCGGCCTCGTTTGGGGTTGATGCGCGACGAAGCCCCGCCCGCGGTGCTGGCTTGGCAACCGGTCGACCTGCCGCAGCTGTATCGCGGGCAGGCTTTTACCCTTTCCATGTATCCCCGGCCTTCGTCCGTGCCGTCCTGGTCGTGGCTTGCGTATGAGCAAGTTGACACTCAACCCTTGCGCGTCATCCTCTTCTTGCGCGAAGATTTGTTCTGGGATGCGCGCACCGACCAAGCCGAGACGCGATAGTCGTGTTTAGCCTTTGGGCGTTAGCGAACGCAGCGCGAGCAGGGTGACCAGAGCCCAGGCGGACGCGAACAAGAAAGCCGCATCCCAGGACGTGCGGTCCGCGAGCGCGCCGACGACGCTTACCCCTACTGGGCGCAGCAAGAAGCTCATAGCCAGGTAGATGCCGTTTGCGGTCGCGCGGTGCCCTGGAGCCAGGTCTTGGACCAACGCCAACATCACGGGTTGGATCGAGAGCGCGGTAAAACCCAGGGGGAAGAGCCATCCCAACTTATAGGGCACCGGGGTCGCGACGAACAGCGCGAGGAACAACGCGGCCAGGGTCGTGCTCGCGGCCACGGTGCGGCGACGGCCCCAAAAGTCGCTCAGCGTGCCCGAGGCGAGCGCGCCGAGCACGCCCGCGATTTCGTAGCCGGCTACCCAGGTTCCGGCGCGTACGAGGGGCAAGCCGTGCTCGGTGAGGTACCACGCGAGGTACGTGCCCAACGCGCCTACGATGGCCGCTCGGCCCAAGATGAGCACCGCGAGGGGGAGCGCGAAACGCTGCGCCCAGGCCCTCACTCGGGACCAGGATAAGGCTTGGCGCTGTTGGGACTGGGCTTCGACCGATGCGAAGCGCCAGGCCAAAATGGCTGAGGCCATCCAGCCCAACAGGGCCAACGCGGGCAGGCGTCGCATCCCCAACCAGGTGACCGTCCACACCGCGACCACAGGCCCGACCGCGCGGCCGAGCTCCCCGGCGGCCATAAAGATGCTCATGCCGCGACCGGTGTAAGGGTGGCTCACGCGCGCGACCAACGCCGGAGCTGGCGCGTGAAACAAGGCCACGCTGATTCCGACCACGAAGAGCAGCCCGGCCAACGCGGGCACGTTCGGCATCCAGCCCAGCAAGGTCATGCCCGTTGCGGTGAGCCCAGGCGCCAAGATCACAAACCAGCGCAGAGAAAGCCGGTCGGCCCAATAGCCAAGGAAGGGGTTGAGGGCTGCGGGCCCCTGGCGCGCGAAGGTGAGCAGGCCGGCTGTTGTGCGGCTCAGGCCCAACACAGGCGCCAATTTGGGCAACAAAACGCCATAAAAGGCGGGGAAGATATCGTGGATGAAATGCCCCAGGGCGATCAGCAGCACAGGCCCATAGGGAAAAGACGACGTTGCAGACGAACGCGGGGATGCTTTCATGCCAACCTCCGCGGGGATTATACCCGCGGGCCGGGCATCGAGTACAATAGCCCGCGCGGGTGGTAGCGGGCGGGTTCCGCCGCCCGCGAATCCCGCGGGCTGTCCCCATGGCCGCGCTCGCGTGCCGTAGGCGCCGCGGGCTGGAAGCCCGCGGCTAGGATAACATGGCGCGCGAACCATCCGGCCCAACGCGCGGGCGGGAATGCACGGCAGACCGCGGGCGAGATAGCGGGCGGGTTTCGCCGCCCGCGGGTCAAACGCGGGTTCCGCCGCCCACGAATCCCCGCGGCCCGTGGCCAGGGCACGGCAAATTGGATAGGCGGGCCGCCCGCGAACCTGCACCAACGCCCCGGCAGGAGGGATGTGATGGCCTACGTCGGTACCCCGTATGCCCGGCATACGCAATGGGATGGTTATGATGCGGTCGTGATCGGTTCGGGCATGGGCGGGTTGGCGGCGGCTGTGCTCCTGGCCCGTTATGGGGGCTGGCGGGTGTTGGTGCTGGAGCGTCATTACACCGCGGGCGGGTTCACGCACACGTTTACGCGCTCGGGCTTTGAATGGGACGTAGGCGTGCATTACATCGGGGCCGACGCAGCCCGACCGGATACCCTCTTGGGCCGTCTCTTCCAGGTGGTTACGCCAGACGTGCAATGGGCCTCGTTAGGGCCGGTGTATGACCGCATCGTCATCCGCGACCGCGCGTTTGACTTCGCCGCGGGGCGGCGCGCATGGCGTGAGGGTTTGCTGCAGCATTTTCCCCATCAGCGCGAAGCCTTGGATGCGTATATCCGTGAGGTGCGCGCGGCCGTGCGCAAGAGTCTCCCCTTCTATACCCTCAAGGCCCTGCCTCAGCCCTGGGAGCGCCTTATGCGCTCGGTCGCTTTGCGGGGTTTTAACCGCTACGCGTCTCAGACCACGGCCCAGGTCTTGCGTCAGCACATTTCGGATCCGCTTTTGCGCGCGGTCCTGCCCGGCCAATATGGCGACTATGGCCTTCCCCCCGAACGCAGCAGTTTTGCCATGCAGGCCGCGCTCACGCATCACTATTGGCCGGGCGCGGTCTATCCTGTGGGTGGGGCTTCGGTTTTGGCCGCGAGCGCGGAACGCGTGCTACGTGCCCACGGGGGCGCGGTTGTGGTTCGGGCAGAAGTGCAACGCATTTTGTTGGATGACCGGGGCCGCGTGGCCGGCGTTCGGTTGCAAAACGGTCATGAGATTCG
>JAADEP010000088.1 GCA_013153335.1 Chloroflexota bacterium | reverse complement strand
GTAGCCGTGTCCTCAGAGGTGGGGTGGACGGGCGGGGTTGCGGTCGGTGGCGCGGGCGGCGTCGTCGGGTTGGGCTGCGTCGGGGTCGAAGGCCGCGCGGGGGTTTCGCTTGGCAGGGCCGTGGTCGGCCCGGGCCGCGCGCCCCCTGGTGGCGGGGATGGGCTGGCTTGGGCCGGCACGCTCGCCTCGGGCGCGGGGCCTGAGGTCGCGGTTGGCGGCATAAGGGTTTGGACCAGCGCGTGCGCCGTTGCAGCCGCGGCGGTCGCGGCCGCGCTCAGGTCCTGCGGGCTCAAAGCCGGGTTGGTCGGACGGCATCCAACCAACCCGGCCATCAGGCTCATAAGCAGCCACCAGCGGAGCCAACGCCCTCGCGCCCAGCGGGGGAAGAAACGCGCGCCTTTCACCTAGGCTGCTTCCTCGTCGTGCGGCTCGTGGAAGGCCGGTACGTCCTCAAGCTCGCCGTCCACTTCAAACACGTGGTACGGCATCCAGGCGATGCCGAACATCTCGACGTGCACTTCCCGTTTATAGGGCCGCACGGTTAGGGTCTCGTATTCTTCAAGCAGCTCGGCCCACTTCTCCCGCACTTCGTCCATCGCCTCGTTCATCTCCTCTTCCATCTCTTGGATTTGCTCCTTGTAACGGGCGATGGCTTCGCGGGATTCGGTAATATCGGCCAGGACCTGCTTGGTCATGCGGCGTTTGGACAGGGAAGTGGTCAAACGGCGACGCTTGCCTAAAAACAGGCCCAGAATGTTCTCCGCGTGGGTGGCCCATTCTTCTTGCTTGCGCTGTTCATATTCGGCCATCTCTTGGGCCAGTTCTCGTTCCTCTTTGGCCAGTTTGTCCTTGAGGCGTTCCAGCTTGCGGCGGTACTTTTGCCGCACCTTCTCCAGCTCTTTCTCCAGGCCTTTGCGCGCGGCTTCGCGCAGCAGGCGTTTGAACCGGGCCTCGCTGACGTCAGGCCCCGCGTAGACTTTGAGCCGTTTGTGCACCCGCACCGGGATGCGGACGTGCCGGGTAAGGTAAGTGACGAAATCCGAGCGCAGGCGCTTGAGGTCCGACGCGCGCGTCCAGGGTGGCTCCAAAGGCAAAAAGTGCGCGTCGTCTACAGGCTCGGGGTCGAAGAAGTCGGGATCGTGGGGTTGCGCGCGCCAGGCGTCCCAATCCACCCGGCGGCTGGGCTCTTCGACCAGGGCGGCAAAGAGGCCCTCCCAGTCCAGGTCGTATTTGGGCCGCACAATGGTGATCCGCGCCTGGGCCCACAAGGCCGGTCGGTAAACCAGGCCGAGGTATTCGCCCTCCAGGCCGGCTTGCTTCGCGGCTTTGGCCGCGGGGATCTCGAGTGGCCAGAAGTATTCTTCGCCCGGCACCCGGGGCCGCGTGGCCGTGCCGGGGAGCTTCACCCGGGCCTCGTGGTGCGCCGTCACCGGACGGGCGGTCGGGGCTGCGGCCGCGCTCGCGCGCGGGGCGGCTTGGGGTTCGGTCGCGGCCGCGGTGGGCGAAGGGGTTTTCACCCCGAGCAGGCGGTTGAGCAACGGGATTTGCGCGCGGGTCAGGGGCCCGGGCAGGTAGTTCATCGCCCAGCGGGTGTGATAAATCACGGGTTCGCGCTCGTGTACGTTGTGCAGCAAGAACACCCGCTTGCGCAGCCGGGAGATTAAATCGTCGTAGGCCCCGCGGTCCATCCCCGGCGCGGCGCCTTCGAGCCCATCGAGCAATCGTTGCTTGTCGCGCTCGGTTTGGAGTCGGCCAATGAACCACGTCCCCGCGTTGCTCAGGGCTTTGTAGTCGATATCCACGGGGTTTTGCGTCACCAGGATGAGCCCGAGGCCGAACGCGCGCGCTTGTTTGAGCATCCGCAGCAATGGCGGTTTGGACGGCGGGTTGGCCGTTGGCGGAAGGTAACCGTAAATTTCGTCGAAGTAGAGCAGCGCGCGCAGCGCGTCGCTGCCCGGTTGGGTTCGCATCCACGTTTCTACCGCGGCGAAGAGTAGGGTCACGAAGAACATGCGCTCGCGGTCGCTCAAGTGGGCCAGATAAAACACGCTGTGCCGCGGTTTCCCTTCCGGGGTCCAAAGCAGGCTCGGGATGTCGAGGGGCACGCCCTGCAACCAGGGCTGGAAGGTGGGCGCGGCCAAAATGTTGTTCAGGCGCATGGCCAGGGCCATGCGGTCTTTGGCTGGGAAGAAGGTTTCCAGGTCGAACACGCCCAGCTTGTCAAAGGGCGGGTTCTGCACCTGCAAAATGAGCTCGGCCAGCGTGAGATCTTGGCCTTGGGACCACGCGTGCCGGAAGATGTTCGACAGCAGGATGTGTTCGCGCGATTGGAGCGGGTCCACGTCGTCCAGACCGACCAAGCCCAAGAGCGCGGTGACGGTGCCGTTGATGCGCTCCAGAATGAGCTCCTGGTTGCCCTCCCAGGGGATGGTGGGCGCGGCCAGGGACGCGAGAATCGAGATCGGGACCCCGGCGTCGGAACCGGGGGTGAAGATGGTGAACGCGACCGACTCGCTGAGCTGCCGGATGCGTTCCGGCCCGATCCCCCATGAAGCCAGGCCTTTGCGCCACAGCTCGGCCAGCTCTTTGGCCTTTTGCTCGACCGTTTTGCCCTCGCGGCGGGCTTCTTCGGGCGATACCCAAGGCGCGAAGTCCTCGGGTCGAAGCTCAGGGAAGTGCAAGCCCACGTTGGTCAAATCGCCCTTGGGGTCAATCAGCAGCGCGGGGATTTGGGTCAACGCGGCCTCTTCCAGCAAAGTAATGGCCAAGCCCGTTTTGCCCGAGCCGGTCATCCCGACGATGAACGCGTGGGTGGTGAGATCGTCGGGGTCGTAGTACACGATCTCGTCGAGCAGCTTGCCCGCATCGAGATCGTAGCGTTTGCCGAGGTACCATTTCGAGGCCATGCCCCCTCCTGCATCTCCAGAAGTTGTTCGCGGATCCCAGGTAATTCAATTGTACCAAGGAACCCTTTGACCCGTGTCGACCCTCAGGTTTGGGGCCCAGGGCGATACACTGGTCGTTTTGCCTTTGGGAATTTAAGGATCCTCTTCGGCGGTTTTGGTACAATGAAAAAGGAAGAAAACGTATCTCCGGGCAAGGAGGCCGAAGCATGTTTGTCAAGGATCGTATGTCACACCCCGTCATTACGGTGACCCCAGATGTATCCATTGTGGACGCCCTCGAAATCATGCGGCGAGAGCACATTCGCCGCTTGCCGGTCGTGGATAAGCATGGCAAGCTGGTCGGTATTGTGACCGAAAAGGACATCTTGCACGCGTCGCCGTCCTCGGCCACCACGTTGAGCGTGTGGGAGCTCAACTATTGGATCAGCAAGATCACGGTCGGGGAGATCATGACCCGGGACGTAATCACCGTGCAAGAGGACACGTGCTTGGAAGAGGCCGCGCGCATCATGGCCGACAACAAAGTCGGCGGCTTGCCCGTCATGCGCGGGGATAAGCTCGTGGGTATCATCACCGAGAGCGACCTGTTCAAAGTCTTCTTAGAGCTGATGGGCGCGCGCGTGCCTGGTGTGCGGGTGACCTTGCTGGCACCCGATGTGCCGGGCGAGCTGGCCAAGATCACCCAAGCGGTCGCGGACGTGGGCGGCAACATCGTCTCGTTGAGCACCTTTGAGGGCGAAGATCCGACCAATCGCTACATCGTGATGAAGATCCGCGACGCTTCGTCCGAGGATATCCGCCGCGCGCTCGAGAGCGCGGGCGTCCAGCTCGTGGATTTGCGCACGGTGCACGTGCAGTAGCCTTGGTCGTGCTGAACGCAGGCGGGTCGCGCGGGCCTGGTCGGGGTCTTGACCAGGCCCGCGTTTGCTTTGGGCGCGCCTCACCCTCTGGCCCGCGTCGGGTCCGAAATCTCATCCCCGCGAGCGCGACCATGGCCCCGGGCCGCAGGATTCGCGGGCGGTGAAACCCGCGCTTGGTTCGCGGGCGGCTAAACCCGCCCGCTATCCTCGCCGTCTGTCGCGCGTTCTCGCACTGGGCCAGTCAGCTCGCGCGCAATTTTATGCCAACTCACCGCGGGCTTCCAGCCCGCGGCGCCTGCGGCAAGCGAGCGCGGCTATGGCCGCGGGCCGTGGGCGGCGGAACCCGCCCGTGGAAATTTGCCGCGCTCTAGCACACGGACAGTTCGCGGGCGGTGAAACCCGCGCTTGGTCCGCGGGCGGCTAAACCCGCCCGCTAGGAATTCACCACCGCACGCCCCGCGCGTTGGGCTGAATAATTCGCGCGCAATTTTTTTACTAGCCG
>JAADEP010000120.1 GCA_013153335.1 Chloroflexota bacterium | reverse complement strand
CGGGTCGAACTTTGCGCTGCCGACGACGTCTAATTGCACGGCCTCGAGGTGCACGAGCGCGCGCAAGAGGCGATGCAGGCCTTTCCGCGGGATGAGGTTGCCTACGAAGAGCACGCGCAACGGCCCGGAAGCGTGCGTACGCCGCGCGAGCTCGGCTTCGTCGATGGGTTGGGCGAGCAAATGATCCGCCGCCGGGTATGCGACCACACCTGGAGCTGGCTTCTCGCGCAGCAGCATGACCTCCGCGCGGGTGGTGCGGCTGTTATAAAGGAAGGCGTCGACCGAGCGCAGGTACGCCCGTTCCACCGCGCGGTATAGCGTGCGCCAGGGCTCCCGCCAATCCTCGCTGCTGCGCAGATGGTGCACCAAACTCACTACCGGCGCGTCGCCCCAGGGGCGCACCCGGTTCCAGCGCCATAGGGATGGGTGGTTGAGCTCGTCCTGCACCCACACATCGACCCGGGCTTGGGCGAGAGTTCGACCGAGGGAAGGACGGAAGTTATCGAGCAACGCGGCCCCATAGCCCCGCCACGGCCACGCGACCACGTGCACTTCATGGCCTCGCGCGCGCAAATACTGCACGACCTGCCGGTCGTACAAATAGCCCCCCGAAGGCAGATCTAGCGAGCCGTAGATCACCCAGCCGATGCGCATCCTCGCCCTCGCGAGGGGTGAGGTTGGCCGTGGGCTTCAGGCGAGCGCCAGCCGGTAGCCTGCCCAGGCAGTTTCGTCCTCCCACAGCCGCACCTCGAGCGCACGCAAATTCGGCGCGCTCAGGGCTTCGGCCAGGCGTTGGGCGCAAATCCGCGCGAAGTGCTCCAGGCTGGGGTTTAGGCCCGCAAACTCGGGCAGGTCGTTGAGCATGCGATCCCGGTAGCGCGCCAGCAGCGCGTCCAACGCGCGGTTGACCTCCACGATGTCGACCAGGTACCCGTGCTCGTCCAGCTCCGCGCCTTCCAGCCGTAGTTCTAGACGATAGTGATGAGAGTGAGGTTGGTTCTCGGGGCCCCAGTCCCCGCCGATGAGGTAGTGTTGCGCGATGAAGTCGCGAAGCACGGTCAGGGTGTACATCGTTGCCCTCCTAAAATGCCTTTCGTCCGCGCGGGGTGATGCGCGAGCTTCTATGAAGGGTACTGGCTCAATCCAATCCTTGGATTTATCCACCGCGCGGGCTCATCCTGCGGTATACTCATAATGAACCCACGCGACTTTTGCGCGCGGTGGGGCGTATTTCTAATGAGCCCAAACCGTGAGCCCAAATCTTTTGCCGGTTGAGGAGGAAGACGTATGCCCGAGCGTGTTGTTGATTTAAATACAGCGACTCGTGAAGAACTCATGAGTGTCCCGGGGCTGGGGCCCGAACTCGCGGACCGCATTTTGCAGCATCGTCCTTTTTCATCGTGGGATGACGTGTTGGCCGTCCCGGGGATCGGCCCGGTGATGCTCTCGAAGATGCGCGCGTATGTGCGCTTGAACGGCTATCCGATGCCCGAAGACCTGGCCTCAGCCGCGGACGCGACCTCGCAAGCGGAAGCTCAGCCTGAAGCCGAGGCCGAATCGACGAGCGAGGCCGAGGCCCAAGACGCGGGCGAACGTGCGGAGGCGCAAGAGGCCGAGGTCGTGACCGAGGCCTCCGAATGGGTCGAGGTCGAGATGGACGACGCGCACGCGACCGCGGAAGAGGCCGAGGCCCTCGCGGAGGCCGCGAGCCATGAAGCCCAAGAGGCCGTGGACGACGTGGCCGAGAAAGCCGAGGAGGTCGCAGAAGAGGCCGAAGCCGAGGCCGACGCCATTGCCGATGCCATTGCCCAGGCGGTTGAGTCCGTCGTGGGCTCGAGCCAGGAAGCCGCGGACGACGCGGGGATCGTGGTAGAGGCCGTCGCGGAAGAAGCTGAGGAGGCCGCGGCGCAAGGGGATGAGGCCGAAGCCGAGGTGGAAGCCGCGGTGACCGAGGCCGCGGAAGAAGCCCAAACCCAGGCCGAGACCCTGGGCGCGAGCGCGGCCGAAGCCATCCCTGAGGTCGAGGTGGAGGTCGCCCCGGATCATGCGCCTGAGGCCGAGGTCGGGACCGCTGCGCCCGAGGCCGAAAAGGACGAGCGCCGCGTGCCCCTGCGCTACGCGCTGGCCATGACGCTGATCGGCTCGCTATTGGCCTTCATCCTGTCGGTCCTGATCACCCTGGGCTTGTTGGTCGGCATCAACGGCGGATTGCGCTACGCGTCCGTCTACACCGCGCAAGACATCCAAGTGCAGCTCCGCGATATGGACAAGCGCCTGCTCGACGCGGAGACCAAGCTTGATCGGCTTGAGGAGCGGGTGACCGCGGTCGAACGGGTTGCGGAAAAGGTCACCGCGCTCGAAGAAACCGCTCAGACCTTGCGCAAAGACGTGGATGCCATCAAGACCGATGTCGATGACTTGCAGTCCCAAGTTGACACGCTGCAGACGCAAAACGACATGGTCATGCGCTTCTTCAAGGGTATGCGCGAGCTGATGGATGCGGTCTTTGGCCCGGTGCCCGCGGCCGCGACCGAAACTCCTGAACCTACGCCCACGCCTACGGAGACCCAGGCCCCGACCCCGACGCCAACGGAAGAAGCAACCCCAGCGCCGACGCCCACGCCCGCTTCGGAGGGTGGAGAATGAGCACCGTGACCACGCAACCCATGGCTGCCCCGCCTAAGCCCACGTGGGGCCAACGCATTGCCGCGTTCTTCAAAGCCCTGATCCGCTTGATCCTGTGGTTGCTCTTCTTGCTGCTTCTGCTCGCGGGCTGCGCGGCGACTATCGTGTGGGGCGTTCCGTATGTGGAACGCACCTACTTGCGTCCGGTCCAAGAGATGCAGGTGAAGGTGGACGTTTTGGAACGCGGGCTGCAAAGCCTGGAGCAACGCCTGACGGATCAAGAGGAAGCGACCGCGTCGGCCATTCAAGCTTTGACCCAGCGCGTGCAAGAGCTCGAAGGCCAGCTGCAAGCCCTCCAGGATGATTTGGACGAGCTCCGCACCGCGCAAGAAGAGCAAACGCAGCGCTTCACCCAAGACGTGCGCGACCTGGAGAGCAAGCTGACGTCCATCCAAAGCCAAATCGACCGCTTGGAAGAAGATCTGCAGGCCCTGACGGAAGAGAACGCGGGCTTGGCCCAAACGTTGCGTCTGGAAAGCCAAATCCAGGTGCGCCAATTGCAAGTGCTGCTGCACATCAGCCAGGCGCGCGTGGCCATCGCGCAGCAAGACCTGACCCTGGCTCAGGATGAGATCAGCCGGGCGCGGGGCCTGCTGCAAGACCTCATCCGGTTGGCCGGCCAGGCCGAACGGGACGATGCTTGGTTCGAAGCCGTCCAAGAGGGGCAGACCCGCCTGGAGTATGCGTATGACAAGGTGCTGACCCAGCCGGATTTGGCCCTCAAGGACCTGGACATCGCGTGGGTTGTGCTGACCCAGGCCTTTGAACCGCAGCCGGTCGCGGTTCCGGAAGAGGCCGCGACCGAGGCCGAGCAGCCCGGGGCCGAAGAAGCCGCGACCGAGAGCCCTGAGGCTGCGGCTTCGCCCACGCCAACCCCAACGCCGGCCCCGAGCCCGTGATGCCCTTGGCCCGGCCTTGGGCCGAGCCTTGACGGCGAAGGAGGACTGCCTATGAGCGAGCAAGCTGGTCAAGTTCCGGTTCCTTCCTCTGAGGAACACGAGCAACCGCAAACCGCGGAACCGACGCCGGAATCGGCCGCGGCCGAGACGAGCACAACGTCGGCTTCGGGCGCCGAGGCCGAGCCTTCGCCCGCGGCCGCCCCCGAGACGGGATCGAGCTTTGAGCCCGAGCCCGGGCCGGAGACCGTGAGCCCTGACGAAGCACGGCCCGGCTTTCGCCAACGCGCCCGGCAATGGCTGCGCCGCATGCTGATCCGCTTGCTGATCGCGCTGGCCCTGGTGGGAATCGGGTTCGCGTGGGCGTATATGCTCCTCGAACCCGCAGCGAGCCGGGTTCCCGTGTTGGAGCGCCAGGTCGCTATGTTGGAGCAGGAGAAGGCTTCGCTGCAAAAGCAGGTGCAAGACCTCGAGGCGCAGCTTCAGCACGCGAAAGAGGCCTTCGTCCAGGCCGAGCGCACGTGGCGTCGGTCCCAGCTCTACACCGAAGCTTTGGTGGATCTCTACGCGGCCCTGGACGGTCTGCGCACCAATAATCCGACCACGGCCAAGACCCGGCTCAACTTGGCCCTCAAGCGCATCCAAGAGCTGGCGAAGATGACCCACGATCCGGCCGCGCAAGAGACGCTCCAAGACATCCTCCAGATTCTGGAACACTTGCGGGATCAGGACTGGAGCACCACGTCTGCGCAGCGTCGCGCGGCCGATATTCTGGCTGAGCAAGTGATCCAACCCCTTGAGGCCGCGGAAGAACTTTTCCGTGGGAGTCCGTAAGCGCGCTTCACTCAACCCGGCTCAATGGGTATGGCTTTGGCGACGACCGGGCTCGCGCTCCGCGCGGGCCCGGTGGTTCGCGCTAGCCGGGGTCTGGCTCGCGGCCTGGCTGCTCTTGTTTGGCCTCGTCGCGACGTTGGTTTTGGCCACGTGGGGGCTGTCTTGGTTCCAGACCCTCCCTCGGGTTCAGCGCCTTGAGCAGGCGTTAGACCCAACTA
Organism: Chloroflexota bacterium; assembly: GCA_013153335.1. GTDB lineage: Bacteria > Chloroflexota > Anaerolineae > Anaerolineales > DRMV01 > JAADEN01. The sequence continues at coordinate 13,877 of JAADEP010000120.1, read as the reverse complement.
CAGGCTTCTTCTATCATCCCACGCGGTATGTGGCGGCCAACGGCGAGCTGCTGTACCCTTCGCCCGAGGCCACGCGGCCTGAGCCGTACATCCCGCTGGCCGCGTTGCCGCAGACGGTCATCACGACCACCTTGGCCGCGCACGACCCCGACTTTTGGCACGAACCCGGCTACCGCGGGGCGTGGTGGCAGGTCGATCAGCCCCCGAGTTTGGCCCAGCGTTTGGTGCGTCGCTTTGTGCTGAACGAGCTCCCCGAGGTTTCGCCTTGGGTGGAACGCTGGTTCGCGGCCCAGGCCGTGCGGACGTATGGCCACGGGCAAATTTTGGCCTGGTTTCTGAACAGTGCGGCCTATGGCCCCGCGATCAACGGCATTGGCCAGGCCGCGCGGGTTTATTTCGGCAAAACGCCCGAACAGCTCACATGGGCCGAGGCCGCGCTGCTGGCCGTGCAGGCCGGTCGGTCTGAGCCCCCTGGGCCTGAACAGGCCCGAGCAGCCCGGGCGCTGTTGCAGAACCTCGCACAACAAGGCCGCATCCCCGCGCAGGAAGTGCCCGATCACGTCGTTTTGCCGGATTGGCAATCGGCCACCGTGCTGCCGCCTGCGGTGCACGCGGCGCAGCAAGACTTGGTCCGCGAGCTGCCCACGTGGCCCAGCTTGAGCCGCGGGTTGGTGGTCACAGTGCCCTGGCGTGCAGATTGGGCGCGCGCGGGCCAGTGCGCCATGGCCACGGTCGCGACGCTCCAGCGGCCTGCGTCCTGCCCTGCTATGCCCGAGCTGTGGCTCTATCGCCTTGATCAGCCCCTGCCCGGGGTGCGCATGCAGGTGCTGGCCCTGGACGCGCATACAGGCGACCTGTTGGCCTGGGAACGCTATCCGAACGAGGCGAGCACCGAGCCCTGGCCGGTGGGGATGGCCTTGGCCCCGTGGGTGTATCAAGTCGCGTTCAGCCGCGGCTGGGGCCCCGCCAGCCTGCTGTGGGATCTCCCTGAGTCCACACCCTTGGGGGTGTCGATCCAGAATCACGACGGACGGTATCATGGCCCTTTGCGCGCTCGGTACGCGTTGGCCAACGCGTACGAAGTGCCCACGTTCGCGCTGGCCAACGCGCTTAGCCCGGTCGCGCTCTGGCCCGCGGTCCAGCGAAGCGCCCTCCCGAGCTTGCCCCCAAGCCCAGACCTCACGCCCCTCCTCGGGGAGGTCGTGCTCACGCCCCTGGACCTCGCGTACGGCTTGAGCCCTTTGGCGACCTTAGGCGCACAACCGTACCGTACCCACGACCGCGCGCGTCTGCCCCGGGTTTGGCTCCAGGCCGAGACCGCGCAAGGCGCTGCGCTCGCGCGCGTTGACGTTCAAACCCAACCAGTCTTGGATCCGGGGGTGGCGTATTTGGTGACCCACGTCTTGAGCGACGCGCCCGCGCATTGGCCCAGTTTGGGCGCGCGCGGGCCTTTGGACCTGGAGCACGTGGCGGTGTTCGTGGGCCGTGCGGAGCAAGCGCGTGTGGTCTGGGTCCTCATGTACACGCCCGAGCGGGTGGCCGTGGTCGCGCTCGATGGCCGCGAGGCCGCGGTGGACGAGGCCGCACTCTTCGACGCGGCTCAGGTTTTGGCTCGCGCGTGGGCGATGACGGTCTTTCCGGCTTCGCGCGAACCCTGGCCCCGGCCTGCGCAGGTGGTCGAGGTGCCCGTGTGCAATCCTTCGGGGCTGCTCCCCACCCCCGATTGCCCGGACGTGGTCGTTGAGGTGTTCCTCAAGGATCAAGTGCCGACCCAGCCCGATCCCTACTACCGCCGTCTCAAAATCAACCGGGTGACGGGCCGTTTGGCCACCATTTTCACGCCGCCCCAATGGGTGGAAGAGCGGGTTTATTTCATGTGGCCGCCCGAAGCCCGCGCGTGGGCCGAGGCCCAAGGTCTGCCGGTCCCGCCGCAAGAGTATGACGTGGTGCAGCCCGCGCCCCCCCCGCCCGGGGTGGTGTTGCAGTCGCCGGAGATGTTCGCCTACGTCACGGGGCGGGTGGTGTTTCGGGGTCAAGTTGACGCGGCCGGGGTTCAGCACTACCGCATTCAGATTGGCCAAGGTCCTTTCCCCGAGACGTGGGTGGTGTTGGCCGAGGGCGAGGCTCCCCGGCACGGCGCTTTGGCCGAATGGGATACGGCAGACTGGGCCGAGGGCCTCTACACCGTGCAGCTGCTCGCGACCGACACCCAAGGACGGGTTCGCGTGCATACGATCCAATTGACCGTGGATCACACGCCGCCCCGGGTTCGAGTGCGCTACCCGCAGCCCGAGACGGCTTATTGCCCCGTCGCCCCGTGTGGTCAGGCCCAGCCCGCGCGGCGCGATGCGTTGCCCATCCGCATTCAGGCCGAAGACAACCTGGCCTTGGCCGAAGTGCGAGCCTGGCTGGATGGCGAGTTCTTGGCTCAATGGGCCGCGCCGCCTTTTGACCTCGCGTGGCCGGTTCAGCCGGGCTCGCATCGGCTTCGGGTGGAGGCCCGCGACCAGGCTGGCAATCGGACGGTGGTTGAGGTGCCGTTTGAAATCCAGGAGGAAGGCCGGTGACTTCATCCCGACGCCGCGTGGTTTGGGCACTGGTTTTGTTCGGGTGGATGGCCGCGGTGGTGGCCCTCTTCTACAGCACGCAGCGGCCCATCCCGGCCCCGGTGTGGCTCGGTTTGGCCCGGGCCGCGCGCGACCTCGGGGTCGCTTTCGGCCTGAGCTGGCTTGCGTGGCAATGGGGGGAACGTGTACTGCAGCGTTGGGCCCTGGGCCCTGACCCTGCGGCTCTTGGGTCTTCGGCCGCTTTGACCCTGCTCGCGAGCTGGGGCCTGGGCATGGCCTTCCTCTCTTGGGGAACGCTGCTCTTGGCCGGGTTGGGCTGGGCCTGGCCCGGGGTGTTCCGCGGCCTGACGGTGCTGCTGCTCCTTGGCCTGGGGTGGCGTAACCAGGTCCGGCCCCTGCAGCCCGGGCTCCGCGAGCGTTTGCGCATGGCCTGGCGCGATATCCCGGCCAAAGGCGTGGTGCTGTTTTTGGCCTCGGTAAGCGCGCTCTTGGCCCTCGCACCGCCCGAGGCCTTCGATACTCTGCTTTATCACCTCGCCCAGCCCGAATGGCTTCTGCGCCACGGGCGTTTGCAACCTTGGCCTATCTACCAATTCTGGCACCCCAGCTTGATTGAAGGCGCGTTCACCTGGGCCTTGGCTTGGGGCAGCGAAGGGGCTGCTCAGCTCATCGGGGTGATATACAGCCTGGGCGTTCTGGGTGTGGCCGCGCATTGGGCGCGGTTGGCCCTGGGGCGCCGCGCGGCTCGCTACACCATATGGGTCCTGGCCAGTATGCCTTCGTGGCTTATCCTCGCGGCTGGGGCGTATGTGGATTGGCCTTTGGCGTTTTACGCGCTGCTCGCGTTCTTTTTCCTTTGGCAAGGAAGCCTGCGTCCGCGGCCTGAGCGCGCTTGGCGCGGGTCCGCGCTCTTTTTGGGACTGGCCCTCAGCACCAAAACGACCTCTGTGCCCTTCGGCCCGGTGTGGGCTGGGCTTGTGCTGGCCTGGTCTGGGGGGACGTGGTGGGCGCGCGTCCGGCGGCTTCTCTCCTTGGGCTTGTGGGCCGGGTTGGTCATGAGCCCGTACTATTTGCGCAACGCGTGGTACATGAGCAATCCGTTTTACCCCTTTGTCTTTGGCGGCCGGCTTTGGGACGCGTTTCGCATGCGCTGGTTGGCCGCGCCGGGCACAGGCCTGGGCCTCGCGTGGCGGGAGTGGCTCCTGCTCCCCTGGACCCTCACCCTTGGGTATCGGGATGTGGCTTATTATCACGGTCGCCTGGGCCCGCTGTATTTGGCCCTGGCGCCTCTGGCGCTCGTGTTCGTGTTCCACACGCTTCGGAAGCGCCACGGCCTTGGCCGGCGCCGCGCGGTGCTCACCTGGAGCCTCGCGTTCGCCGCGGCGGCCGCGTTGTGGGCCGTTGGGGTCGCGCGGTCGGCTGAGCTGTTTCAAGGCCGGCTTTTGTTCCCCGCTCTGGCGTTGTGGGCTCCCGTGACCGCGTACGTTATCCCCTGGTCGCGGGTGCTCAACACGCGCGCGTTGCGGTTTTCGTTTCTGGTGCGTGTGTTGGCCCTCGGGGTGTTGAGCATGACCCTGCTCGAAGATGTGGTCTTCGTGACGTCCCGCGCGCCATGGCGGTATATCCTGGGGTTTGAGGACCGCGACGCGTATTGGGCGCGCGTGCTCCCCGACTGGGCGGACGTGCGCGCGCTGTTGCACACGCACACCCAGCCTCAGGACCGCATCCTGTTTTACTTCGAGCCCCGGGGTTATGGCCTCGAGCGCGAGGTCTTGGCCGATAGCATCCTCGACAACTTCGCGCACGCGTTGCACTTGTATGGCGGTCCGGACGCGGTCTTGCGCGCGCTTCAATGCCAGGGGTATACGCACATCCTGCTTTACCGCCGCGGTTGGGATTTCGTCCGTGAGCACATTCCGCACATGCAAGCCGAATCGTGGAGCCCTGCGCTGGAATCCTTGCTCGCGCGGCTGACCCTGGTCGCGCGGCAGGGCAACTATGAACTGTACCGTATCCCGCCGCCTTCAGCGCCGTGCGCGCCTTCTTCGCCTGGGACCGGCCACGAAACGGACTCGGCTTCGCCTGGGCCGTGACCTGGCCCGTGGCCGCCGGCCCAAGATCGCTTGGCGTGTCATGCATGTATAATGAAGCCAGTTCCCGAGGAGAGGCTTGACCATGGAACCCAGGAGCTTGACGCCTGAGACTGGCTTACCCATTACGCCGCAGGGACGGGCCCTGTTGGGTGGCCTGCTCGCGGCGTTGGGGTTGGTGCTCTATTTGCTGGGCTGGGAGCCCCAATGGTTCGGTTTGGACATGGCGCCGGACCAGGTGGGGTTGGTCCAGCTGTTGGTGTTTCTCATCGGATTGGGCCTGCTTCTCTTTGGAGGCATCATTTACGTACGTGCGCGCTGGAACGGCGATGCGGCTTTGCCTTTGCGCGCGGATTTGGGCTTGCGGCTCGCGGCGACGGGGTACATGTTCACGGTGATCGCCGCGCTGGCCGATATCCTCGGCTTTGGCTCGCACCCTAACCCGCGCGAGGCGTATTTCGGACCGTGGCAGCTGACGGGCATTTACATTGGCGAAGGCCTCATGCTCGCGGGCTTCTTGCTGGCTTGGCCCTGGCGCCGGGCTTGGCCGAACGGCCGATCGAATGCGCAGACGCCGGATTCGGCGCCGCATCCGTCGGAAATTGGCTCCAAACCTTGACAGGCCCTTGGGCTCGCGTTAGAATGCGCCCGGCTTGGGCCGAGGGCCGAAGCTGAATTTTGATTTGGTTCGCGTCGAAGCCGCGAAAGCCTGGGCAAAGGCTCGATTTCGGGCCTGAGCCCTGCCCCGAAAGTCGTGCGGGGCCGAGGAGGCTTACACAACATGCGGGTGGTCTGGGCCCTACAGCGATGGCGGCAGTTAGGGCATCCTCACCACGGGAGCCCAACCTGCTCGCATCGCTAAGGGGCGCACAACCAACCCCACCAGAGATGTGAGGGCACGCCCCGGCGTGCCTGTTTGCTTTAAAGCAGGCCGGGGCTTAGGGTGACGTCTCGCTCGATCCAGGTCATCGCAATCCAAAGGCTCTTATCCTCAAAAAAGGAGGCGCTTATGACCCCCGATGAACTGCTCGCTCGTGTCCGTGAAGATAATGTCCGTTTTATTTCTTTGCAGTTCACCGACGTGACCGGCGCGGTCAAAAGCGTGGACATCCCGGTCAGCAAACTGCCCGAGGCCCTGGAAGATGGTGTATGGTTTGACGGGTCCTCCATTGAAGGCTTCGCGCGCATCCAAGAGAGCGATATGCGCTTGGTGTTGGACATCGACACCTATGCGGTGCTGCCTTGGACGCCGGACGAGCGCCGCCGGGCCCGCATTTTCTGCGATGTGTATTTGCCCGATGGCACGCCGTTCGAAGGGGATCCTCGGGGGCATCTCAAGCGCACGTTGGCCAAGCTGCGCGAGGAGCGCGGCTGGGTGTATAACATCGGTCCTGAGCCGGAGTTCTTTCTCTTCAAGCGCAACGGCGAGGATATCCGCCCGGTGCCGCACGATGTCGGCGGTTATTTCGATTTCTCGGCTGACGATGAGGCCGTACGGGTGCGCACCAAGCTGATGGACGCGCTCACGACCATGGGCCTCGACATTGAGATGGGGCATCACGAGGTGGCCCTGGGTCAGCACGAGATCGACTTTCGTTTTGCTGACGCTCTGACCACCGCGGACAATGTGGTCACGCTCAAGTACACGGTCAAGGCCATCGCACACCAACACGGGCTCATCGCGTCGTTCATGCCCAAGCCGATCTACGGCATCAACGGCTCGGGCATGCACTGTCACCAGTCCCTCTTTGACACCGAGGGGAACAACCTGTTTTTCAATGCCGATGACCCGTACCTGCTCTCGGAACTCGCGTACCAATTCCTCGCGGGCCAGTTGGACCACGCACGCGCGCTCGCGGCCGTGGTCGCGCCCACAGTCAATTCCTACAAGCGCCTGGTGCCCGGCTATGAGGCTCCGGTCTACATCGCGTGGGCCCAGATCAACCGCTCCGCGCTGGTCCGCATCCCGCGGCCCAAGGAGGGCAAGGCCAAGTCCGTGCGCATGGAGCTCCGCTTCCCGGATCCGTCGGCCAACCCCTATTTGGCCTTTGCCGCCATGCTGGCCGCGGGCCTGGACGGCATTGACCGCGGGTTGACACCGCCGCCGCCGATGGACCACATCAACTTATATGAGCTCAGCGAAGAAGAGCGTTTGGCCAAGGGCGTGAAGTCGCTGCCCGGTTCGTTGGAGGAAGCGCTGAACGAGCTGGAGCAAGACGAGGTGCTCAAGGCCGCGTTGGGCCAACGCTTGTACGAGGCCTTTATGCGGGCCAAGCGCGCGGAGGTCGAGGAGTTCCGCGTGCAGGTTACCGACTGGGAAGTGCAGCGCTACTTGGAGCGCGCCTAGCCCCATCCTTCGGGAGACCAACAGCCCGCTTGCCGAACGCAACGCCCCGGGCCGCGCGCCCGGGGCGTTGGTTTTTCCGCGAGTCTCTCATCCCACCCGGCCATCCTCTTGGGCCAGTGCGGCGAGACGTTGCCGGTCCAGAAACACAAAATAACGGCGCCCTACCCGCAGGATGCCCTCGTGGGCCAGCCGCTTCAAGACCCGGCACACGAATTCGGGGCTGGTGCCGACCATGTCGGCCATTTCTTCCAGCGTGAGGTCGCGCGGTACGGGCCGGCCTTCGCATTCGGGGTAGTAGTCCAACAAAAGCCGCGCGACCCGATGGGCCACAGACTGGAACGCCAGGCTGTAAAGCACTTCCCGAACCCGACGCATCCAGCGCACCATCTCACGGCTCAAGGCCCACACCGCGTCCACGTGCTTCGAGAGCACCGGGACAATGTCCTCTTGCGTCCACCAATATACGTAGCCGTCGGTCACCATTTCGAACGAGGCAGGCAAGGGTTCGTGGTCAAACAGGCTATGCCCCCAAACGACGTCGCTCGGTCCCATGCGAAAGACCACTTGCCGCCGGCCTGAGGGCGAGAGCAGGCACCACTGGCCGGTCCCTTGCACCAACAGCGCGACCCGAGGCCATACGTAACCCTGGTGGCATAGCACCTCACCGCGGCTCAGATCGCGGCGTCGCGCGAGGCGCGCCAAGTGCTCCCGGTCGGCCGGGTTCAAAAGCCCCAACACCGCATTTTGCGCCATGCAGGTCAACAGGGAGGCTCGCGCGTCCATCACACCAACTTGAACAAGTTCAAAGACACCGATCCCCTCCTCGTTCTATACTGGGCATAGAAGCGATTTTATCGCCATGAAGGGTTGCCTGGGTTCGCTACCCTCATTGTACAGCGCGAAGCATATGAGCTATGCCACCAGTTCGGAGGAGGAACGCATGAGCGGTAAGACCACCCAAACCCAACGGCTGATTTTGGCCGTTGTCGCCTTTTTGATGGGCCTGTTTTTGATGCTGGTTGCGCCCTTCCGCACGCTCGATAATCTCAACCCTTGCTTGAAAGCCCTCATCGAAGTTTGGCAGGTCGCGGAGCCGGATGGGGTTTGGGACACACCCGTCCCCATTCTGACCGTGACGTTTCACGTGTGGATGGCCCTGTTCGTCTTCGCGGGCGCGATTTTGGTCGTCATCGCGAAGGATATCTACAAAGGCAAGCCTTGGGCCCGTCCTTTGGCCCTGATGCTGTTGGCCTTGCCCGCGGTGGGCGGGTTGTCGTTCGTGATTCCGTGGATGGTGCTGGTCGTGCGGCAGCCGGGCGGGGGCAAAAACCCGAACGCGGGGACGGCGCCCGGCATGATCATCATGGTCCTCGGCCTGATCGCGTACTTCCTCATGCTCTTGCTCGAGAAGGCCGATTGGAAGACCAAGCTCGCGCAAGTGGTGCTCTTCGGCTGGTTGGGCGTCACGGCCGGGATGGTCTACATGAACGCGCAACATGGGGTGCGCTACTTCCTGCACAACCCGAGCGCGCCCTACTTCGATCCCAAATATAGCCACCCCGAGCTCTTCCTGGGTGGGTATGTGCTTTATGCTTCGACCGCGCTCTTCATCTTTGCGATTGGGCTCTTGGCCGCCCGGCATATTTCGGGTTGGTACGTCGGCGTGATTGCCTCGGTCATGACCACCATCATTATGCTGCTGGTCTTTATTGACCGCCAGCAAGCCGGTGCCCCGGGCGCGGTGGAATGGCTGCGCGGCGCGTTGATTTCCTTGTTCCTGTTTGTCTTGTTGCTCATTCCCGCGATCTGGAAGCGGATTTTGGGCGACGTGGAAGTCTTCTAGCGCGGTTCGATACGTGGGTCAGGATCCTGTTTAGGGTCGCGCGGTGGGTTGGTTCGGGCCTGCCGCGCGGCCCATTGATGCAGCACCATCATCCCGACCAGAATAGCCAGCACGCCCAGGTATCCTCCTTCAGGCCCGAAGGTTCCGCCGGTCCAGGCTTCGGGCCCTGAGACCGCAAGGTCGAAGAGGCGCATTGGCGTTTGCTCCAACCCACTGACCGGAAACCCCAACGCAGCCTCGGCCCAGTTCCAACCCCAATGCAACCCAATTGGCAGCCATAGCCGCCGCGTGGCCAGATAGCCCTGTCCCAAATAGAGCCCGGCCAAGAACAAACCCAAGGCTGGCCGCGGCCCCCAGCCCGGGTTGGCCGCGTGCAGGATCGCGAAGATGAGGGCCTGCGCGACCCACGCCCAGAATGTGCCTATGCCTTCGGCCAAGGTCTGGAATACGTACCCGCGCAGGATGAGCTCTTCGCTCCATGCGACCGCGGTCCACAGCGCGAGCGCGTAGACCAGCTCCCGCAAGGCTTGGTCCCACGTCCAGGCGCAGGCGCGGCACGCGAGGATTCGGGCCCATCCCAGGGCCAAGGCGACGAGCAAGATCAGCGCGAATTGGCCGACGCCCAAGCTCAGGCCCAGGCCGAACTCTCGGCTCGCGCGACTGCGAGGCCCGGTCAGCCCGATGCTCACCCAAGGCCGTTGGTCGAGAAAGCGCACCGCAAACCACGTGGCCAAGGTGCTCGCGATGGCAAAGGCGATTTGCCCTACGAGCAGCGCGGGCGTGCTCGCAGGATCCATGTTCAAACGCAGCATCAAGAGACCGGCCATCAAGGTGAACGGCAGGGTGAAGAGCATGAGGAGGAGCACGTAAATCCCCAAACGCCACCCCGAGCGCAAGCGACGCCGCGGTCCATCGGTGTAAAACACCCGCAAAAGTTTGTCCATCATGCTGCACCTCGGTGGTTGTTGGGCTTCGAGGCTTCAGGACTTCTCGCGCGCCTAGGGCGCGGCTGGGGTTGGTGTGAGCACCGGCTGGGGTCGCGCGACCACGTACCATTCCCGCACGTGCCGGAAGCGATCGCTGGGATCGAACAGGGGCCCGAGGCGAATGCCGCGAACTTGTTCGTGCACGCCGTAGTTGTAGACCGCGTAGAACAGGGGCAACGCAGGCCACTCTTCGGCAAAGATGCGCTGGAAGGAATGATAGAGCCGCGCGCGCTTTTCCAGGTCAGGCGTCACCCGCGCGAGCTCAAGGAGCATGCTTGCGCGGCGGTTCTTCCACATGCTGTAATTTTGCCCCCCCTGACCGGCTTCGGCCTCGTGCCAAAAGGGATAGGGGTCGGGGTCGGGCGAGCGTACCAGGTCGAGGTCGACCAGCGCGGCCTGGTATTTGCGTAAAGCCAGCCGGTCGTTGAGCAACTCTTCGTACGGCACAGCCTCGAGGGTCACTTGCACGCCCACGCGGCGCCAATCACGCGCGATCTCTTGCGCCAGCGCCTGGTGGGTTTCGGTGTCAGGGTGGAGAAGGGTCAGGGCCAGGGGCTCGCCTTCTTTGCTGCGTACGTTGGGGTCGTCTTCGAAGGTGAACCCTGCCTCTTCGAGCAAGCGTTGGGCTTGTTCGGGATCGTAGGGCACCCGCGGCAGGGTGGGGTCATAGGCCCACGTGCCGGGGAAGATGGGGCTGTCTGCCAGCAGGGCTTGGCCCTGTAGTACCCGGCGCAACATGCGCTTGCGGTTCAGGGCGAGGTAGAGGGCTTTGCGCACGCGCGCGTCTTGCAAGAAGGGGGCCTCGAGATTTTGCAGGTTGAAGAAAATCAGGGTAAGCCGCGGCAAGCGGGCGGTATAGATGTTCAGGGTCGGGTCTTGCAAGGCCGGCTCGAGGATCGAGCGCTGGATCTCGGAGATGCCCATGACGTCGCCGTTCTGATACGCCTGGAACGCGGCTTGCGCGGAAGGGTAATAACGAAACACGAACTCGTCAAGGAAGGGCCGGCCTTCGTAAAAGTCGTTGAACGCGGTGAGGGCAACGCCGATGATGCGGCCTTCCTCAACCAAGAAGTGATCAAAGCGAAACGGCCCGCTCCCGATGGGGTTCTGGTTGGGCGGTGCGTTGAGCAGGTCGTCTTGATAGGGTTCCCAGATGTGTTTGGGCAAAATGCCGAAAGTTAAGTAGTCTAAGAACGGCGCAAAGGGCTCGGGGAGCTGAAACTGCAAGGTGTAGTCATCCAGCACCCGGACTTCGACCTTCTTCCAGAGCTCGCGCATGTTGGGGTCGACCGGCAGGTCGTCGCGGCGCATGAGGTCGATGGTAAAGCGCACATCCTCCGCGGTGATGGGGGTGCCGTCGTGCCAAACCGCGTCGTGTCGCAGCGCGAAGTTATAGGTGCGGGCATCGCGTGCCACGCCCCAGCCTTCGGCCAAGTCGGGCCGCGGGATGCCTTGCGCGTCAAACTGGATCAGGCCCCGGTACAGCAACCGGTCGACGTCTCGATCGGGGCCGTTGAGATGGTCGAACAGGGGATTGAGGCGACCAAACGCGCCGATCAAGGCTTCGGTGTAGGTGCCGCCTTCGGATGGCGCGACCACGGGTACGGGGGCAGGGGCTTCGGGCCGGGTGCGGCGCTGGTTGAACAGAAGAAAGCCGATCAGGCCCGCGGCCGCGAGAAAGAGAAAAATGCCCACCCAGCGAAAACGCCGCCAGGCAGGGGGTGAGGTTGTCGAAGGCGGAGGGGCTTCTTGCGTGGTCATGACGAGTCCGTGAGGGCGCAAGCTCACCCCGTCAAGCGCAAGATCAGCAGGACCAACGCGAAAAAGAGCACGCTAAGCACGATGGTGGCTTGAAAGAGCGTTTTTTCCAGGCCACGCCGGGCGGTGACGAAGCCTCCCCAATCGGCCCCGGTCAGACCGCCGAGGCCCGCTCCTTTGCTCTGCAAGATCACGCTGACGATCAGCGCGATTGAGGTTATAATCAATGCGATATACAACAGAGTCTCCACGGACAGCCTCCCGTGTCGAGATTCGGGCCGGATTATAGTCCATCGCCTAAGGGAAGTCAAATCGCGCCGGATGCGGGCTCGTTGGAAGGCCGTCCTGCGTTGGTTGGCGAGGCCTCATCCGCGGGCCTTGGCGCGTGGCTCCCCCGGGCCCAGGAGTAACGCATCATGGCCAAAGCCCCGACCGAGCACGAGATCATCTTTCACGCGCATGTGCACACAATTTATTCGGACGGCAGCGGCACACACGCGGAGGTGCTGCGCGCGGCCTTGCGCGCTGGGGTTGACGTGCTCCAATTCACAGATCACAACGTATGGGTTCAGGGCGTTGAAGGGTATTACCAAGCCGAAGGTCGCCGTGTGCTGGCCCTGGTGGGCGAGGAGTTGCACCACCGCTCGGCCCAGGCGCGCGGGAATCACCTTCTGGCCTTTGGGGTGCGTCGTGAGCTGGCCGGTTACGCGCACGATCCGCAGCAGCTGATCAACGAGGTGCGCCGGTCGGATGGCTTGGCTTTTTTGGCGCATCCGATCGATCCCGCGGTACCTTACCTCGGCGAGGGCGACTTCTCTTGGACGCGGTGGGACGTTTCAGGCTATCACGGGATTGAACTTTGGAACGCGTTGAGCGAATTCAAGACCCGCCTTCGAACCCGGCTTCACGCGCTGTATTACCTGTTCAACTTCCCTCGGGTCGCGGTCGCGCCCCTTCCCCAAACGCTGCAACTTTGGGACCGGCTTCTGCAAGAAGGCCGGCCTGTGGTTGCTATCAGCGGCTCGGATGCACACCAGCTTCCGGTGCGGCTAGGCCCCTGGACGGTGCGGGTCTTTCCTTATGAAAAGCACTTCCGCGCCATCAATACGCACCTCTTGCTCGATGAGCCCCTCCGGGGCGACGTGGAACATGACCGCGCGTTGGTGTACCGGGCTTTGGCTGCCGGGCACGCGTTCATCGCCAACGACTGGCTCGGATCTGCGCGAGGCTTCCGCTTTCGGGCTCACGGACGTTTTGGCCAGGCCATCATGGGCGACGAGGTGCATCTGGGCCGGGGATTGACCCTCAAGATGCGCCTGCCCGAACGCGCGCGGATTCGGCTCTTGCGCGACGGGCAGGTGCTGCACACGTGGGACCGCGCGGAGGTTTTCTCGTATCCCATCCGCCAACGGGGGGTCTATCGGGTCGAGGTCTACCGCGAGGCTTGGGGCCAAATGCGGGGTTGGATCTTCAGCAATCCGATTTACGTGCGCTGAAGCCCGGGGTATACTCCAGTCGGTTAGAAACTTGGTGTTGATTGGGAAGGATGGCCATGGCCCACGACGGGCTGCGCACGTCGGATTTTGACTATGAGCTCCCCGAATCGCTGATTGCGCAAGAACCGGTGGAGCCGCGTGACCACGCGCGGCTCATGGTGTTGGATCGGGCTACCGACACCATCACCCACGCGCGCTTTTATGAACTGGGCCGTTTTCTGCAGCCCGGCGATCTTCTAGTGGTGAACCAAACCCGCGTTCTGCCCGCGCGGTTGTTCGGGCACAAGGCTGATACCGGTGGCCGGGTGGAAGTATTGTTGTTGCGCCGCGAAGCGCCCCAGGTATGGCAGGCGCTGGTGCGTGGGCGTGGCTTGCGTCCAGGTCGGGTGATCCGCTTCCCCGAAGGGCTCGAGGCCGAAGTTGTGGCGGATCTAGGCGGTCCGGTTCGGCGTCTGCGGTTTTCGCGGCCGTTGGATGACCGGCTCGCCCGGATTGGCCATGTGCCTTTGCCGCCTTATATCCGTCGTCCGCTGACAGACCCCGAGCGCTATCAAACGGTGTATGCCCAGGAGCCAGGCTCTGCTGCCGCGCCGACGGCCGGCTTGCACTTTACCCCGCGTTTGATCCAAGCGCTGCGCGAGCAAGGCATTGGCTGGGCGACCGTGACCCTGCACGTTGGGCTTGACACCTTCGCGCCGGTGAAAGAAGAGGACCCGCGGCAGCATCGCATCCATACCGAGTGGTGTTCCGTGCCTGAGGAGACCGCGCGACGCATCCGCGAGACCAAAGC
>JAADEP010000177.1 GCA_013153335.1 Chloroflexota bacterium | reverse complement strand
CGGGTTTCGCGCACGTCTTCGGGCGTGATCTCCTCTTCGAATTGCTCGCGCATGCGGCGCTTCATCTCTTCTCGCGAAACGAATTCGTGCTCAACCGGGTGCTTGGCCACCAGCCCGCGCAGTTCTTGCGTCTCTTGTTCCAGGCGTTGCAACAACGCGCGCAACTGCGGTGAAATGGGCGTGGTTGTCGTATCGTCTTCCGTCGGCGTGAGGTTCGGCGCGAGCGTTGTGGTGGGGACAGCCGTCGGGAGAAGGGTGCGTCCATCCCCTTCAGGCGAAGGCGAAAGCGATATGGATGCTGTAGGCGAAAACTCGATCCTGTATACGGGGCCGGCATAAGTGAGCAGGAACAGCGTAGCCCCAATCAGCAAAAGGCTCACAATCAGCAAAAAGAAGAGGACGCATCCAAGCGCCCACTTCGCTTTGGTCGACATGGCTTACGTCTCCGTCGGGGATGAGGATGGGATGGGGGCGTCGTCCTCTCGATATGGGCAGCCTTCGCATGGGTTCGTCGCCCAGCCCGCATGGGGATTGAGCGGGATGAGCTCATCGCGATGGAACGTGAAGCGGCCCTTGTCGGGGATATCCACGGTCACCATGCCGGCGAGCAAGTTGAGGTCGACCACCTTGCCCTGGCCCTCTGGCGTGTGGATGACCTGGCGTTGCTTGGGTAGCCCTTGCCGCGCGGCCGCGTATTGGTCCACTTCGAAACGCAAACAGCAACGCAGCCGGCCGCACATTCCCATGACGTCCGAAGGGGTGAGCGACACGTTTTGAATTTTGCCCATTTTGATGGACACGGTTTCAAACGAAACAAAGAACATGTTGCAACAACGTTGGGCCATGCCGCAAGCGCCCATCCCGCCCATGAGCTTGGCCGCGTCGCGGGGCCCGATGCGCTGCCAATGGACCTTCCGCCGTCCCGCGACCCGCTGGCCCGCCTTGCGCAGTTCCTTCATCGCGTTCGCATCTTCGTCCTCGCCCGTGGTGTACAGAACCGTCAAGTGCCGATCGTCCAGCGAAAGCTCGGCTTCCACAATCTTGACCTTACGCAATGCGGGATAGCGCTCCGCGAGCTTCTTGCGGCGGCCGCGCAAATTGACCAACAGCTCCACCTCTTTGGCCTGGCGGGCCTGGCGCAGCGCCAAATCTCGCGCCGACGCGCGACGCAAAACCGCCTCCCAAGGCCCTTGCCCCGGGGGCTCGGGATATACGCGCACAACTTCGCCCACCTGCTCCCCGCGCGGCGTGGGGACCACGACAAAATCCCCCACCGCGATATCCGGGACCGCGGTCGCGTCATAATCGTACGTAGGGCTCACAGGCCGAAACCGAACCGCAACCACAGGCGGCATGCTGGACTCCTCATACAACCATCGCTTGCGAACGGATAGATTTTATCATAGCCCCCGCTCGCTTTGGGCGAGACTACCAAGCCCAAAGTGCAGTTATGGCCAAGAAGAGCGGTGCTTCACCACAAGATCCTGGCCCAGGATGCGCGGACATTTTGGCCCGGATGGGTCGATGGGCTGCCCGTGCTTCGCGTCCTGCGAAAAACATCAGCTCGCCAAAGGCCTTATCCAAGCTGAAAGAGGAGCCGTGGCCTGCGGGGCTGGTGGATGGGTGGCGCGGGCTTCCGCGACTTGGCCACACCGGCTGGAGGGTGGTCCGTTACCCGCGCACAAACAAACGCGGCGCGCCGATATTGGCGCGCCGCGGAAAATTCGGTCGCGAAGCGAGAAGGTCTACAGCAGTTGGGCTTGCAATTCGGCCAACTGGCGGCGGACCGAGGCATCGATCACGCGGTCGCCAATGCGAACCACAACACCGCCAACGATGGAAGGGTCAACCTTAAACTCGACCGGTACGTCTCCAACCTTCTCTTTGAAGAAGGAGATCCACTCGGCCTTCTCCTCCTCCGTGAGCGGAACTGCGGTGATCACTTCGATCCGGTCGACGCTCGTGGCCGGAACGTCCTCCAGAACCACGATTTGCTTGTCTTTCACCCCCGCGAAGAATTCCTTCAACAGCTGGTGTTGGCGTTGCTCGTCCAACGCGTCTTGAATGATCTTGCGGGCGGCTGCAATAGCCATCGCCGCGATTTGATCCCGCAATTCGGCCAAAATGCGATTGCGCTCAGCTTCGATTTTGGCCAGCTCTTCTTGCCGAATCTTTTCGGCCTCTTTCTTCGCGGCTTCAATAATCATCTTGGCTTGTTCTTCTGCCTTCGCCCGAGCTTCACGGATGATTTCTTCAGCTTTCGCCCGCGCTTCGGCCAAGATGCGTTGCGCTTCGGCTTCGGCGTTGGCCCGGGCCTCGGCCGCGATGCGTGCGTCTTCCAGAGCCTTGCTCAAGGTCTCGCGGCGCTTCGCCAACAGCTCTACAATAGGCTCGTACGCCCACATCTTTAGCATGGTGAGCAAGATGGCGAAGGCCAAAATTTGCTGTAACAAATAGCCCAAGTTAATGCCCAATTTGGACAGCGCTTCCACCGTGAACCTCCTTCTTCTACGAGGGTTGCCCGGCAGGCTATACCGCGAAGATCAGCAGCAGGGCGACCACGAGGCAGTAAATGGCCACGGCTTCAGCGAACGCGATGCCCAGAATCATGTTGGTCTGGATCGTGCCTGCGGCATCGGGATTACGAGCCATACCTTGTAACGCACCGTTCGCGAGCAGGCCAATGCCAATGCCACCGCCGATGGCGCCCACCATGGCCAAGCCGGCACCCAGGAGTTTCGCGGCTTGAACAATGCTCCCTTCCATCAGATAAACCTCCATCTGGGGATGTCTTGCAAGTTGGCGGAACCGGGGTCATTTTAGCATAGCCTGCCCCGGAAGTCAAAGTAATTTGTGATTTGAGGAACTCGATGAAGCCTCGCCCTCGGCCTCGACCGGACGAGTCGACGCTTCCACCGCTTCGGGTGAACGCGCCCACCGCTGCTGAGCCCGTTCGCGCGCGGCCTGGAGAAAAGCCACAAACAACGGATGCGGTTTGGTCGGGCGGGAAAGAAACTCAGGGTGGAATTGGGTCCCAAGCATAAAGGGATGGTCGCGTAACTCCGCGATCTCAACCAAGCGCCCGTCGGGCGAAAGGCCTGAGAAGACCATCCCGGCCTGTTCGAGGATGTCGCGGTACGCGTTGTTGAACTCAAACCGATGGCGGTGCCGTTCTTCCACGCGGTCCACCCCATACGCGGCCGCGGCTTTGGTCCCGGGTTGCAGCACGCACGGGTATAAGCCCAAACGCATCGTGCCCCCCATTTCGGTGATGGTGCGCTGATCGGGCATTAAGTCGATCACCGGATGGCGGGTACTGGGGTCGAACTCGGTCGAGTGCACGTCCTCTGTGCCCAACACGTGGCGCGCAAATTCCACGACCATGAGCTGCATGCCCAAACAAAGCCCCAAGTACGGCACTTTGTGCTCCCGGGCGAAGCGGGCCGCTTTGATCTTACCCTCAACCCCGCGCGAATCAAAACCGCCCGGCACGAGAATGCCGTCAGCCTCCCGGACCGCGGCCCAGGCGTCCTCGCGGTCTTTCTCCAGGTCCGTCGCTTGCACCCAAAGGATCTGCACGTCGAGGTTCAAGTGCAGCCCCGCGTGGGTCAGGGCTTCCTTGACGCTTAGGTACGCATCGTGTAGCTCGACGTACTTCCCGACCAGCGCGATCTTGAGCGCGGGCTTGGCCGTCCGGGCTTTGGTAACCAACTCGCGCCAAGCGCGCCAATCCGGCTGCTTACGCGCCTGCAAATGCAACCGCTCGAGCAAGAAAGGCGCTACACCTGCATCCTCAAAGACCAGGGGGACCTCGTAAAGCACATCGGTCGTCACCAACGGAACGACCGCCCGAGGTTCAACATCGCAAAACAGCGCGATTTTGTCGATCAGCTCGGTCGGCACAGGATAATCCGAGCGTGCGATGATCATGTCGGGCGAGATACCCGCGGAACGCAGTTCCCGGACCGAATGCTGCGTAGGCTTGGTTTTGAGCTCACCCGTAGCTCGGATGTAAGGGAGCCACGTCACATGGATGTAGGCCGTGTTCTCGCGCCCCACATCGCTGCGCATCTGGCGGATGGCTTCGAGGAAGGCTACCGATTCATAGTCGCCCACCGTACCGCCGATCTCAACGATCACAATCTCCGCGTCTAGAGACTCCGCGACCAAAGCAATACGCCGCTTGATCTCGTTCGTGATGTGCGGGATGACCTGGATGGTTCCACCCAAGAAATCACCGCGCCGCTCTTTGGCAATGACTTCCGCGTACACCTGGCCCGTGGTGACGTTGCACGCGCGGTTGAGGCGCACATCCATAAAACGCTCATAATGCCCCAGATCCA
>JAADEP010000183.1 GCA_013153335.1 Chloroflexota bacterium | reverse complement strand
TGCCAACGCCCGATGGGGCCGTCCAAATCCAAGCGCACCCGCCGCGGCGGGTAACGCTCCCAGAGGTCCACCACCCAAGGGCGTTGGCCCAAGGGGGGCGAAAAGCGCATAAGCCACCGAAGGCGCTGCGGGGATAGGCTTTTGAGATCGGCCGAGAGGAACCACGCGCCGCCCGCGAGGCTGACCCAGGTGAGCCAGGTGCGCCACAAAGTCTCAGGCAGCGCGTCGGGGATCGCGTCAGGGTCGTTCTCCCACCATATCCCGTGGAAGAAGCTGCGCATCATGCCGTTGCGCAACGCGTTGCGCACGCTGGGGGCATCCGGGTGATCCCGCACCAGGCGGCGAAGCCAGCGATACGGCGGATGAGGTTCCCAAGTGGGGGCGACGTCGGGCCCAACCCGCACCATATCCGCCAAACCCAGCGCGCTCCCTAAGGGCACGCTGCCCATGGCCACGTGCGCGGCCGGACCGCTTTCGTCGCGGAAACGCCGCACCACATGCCGCAAAAAGGAGCGCATACTCTGGGCCCGGGAGAGGTCCGACCGATGCCGCTTTCCATCCAGAGCCCCCGCGCTCAAAAAATCCAGCTTGAGAAAACGAAAACCTTTCTGCGCGGCGTCCAGGGCCCACTGAACCGCACGTTTGATCACTCGGGGATGGGTGGGATCCAAGCCCCATACCCACGTGTTCCAACCCCAAAACGCGAAACACGGGCGTTCCCAACCGCGACAGCGCAAAGCCATATCCCGGTAGCGCCGCGGCAGCCATCCCACCCATAGCAGAGGGGCCTGCCAAATGCCCGGAATAAAGCCCCGGGCTCGGATATGGTGAGCCACATCTCGCAAGCCCTTGGGGAAGCGCCGGCGATCGACATCCCAACGCGCGGGCTCCTCGGAATATCCTTCGTCAATGTGGAAGATCTCGAGCGGCAAACCCTGTTGCCGCCAACGCACGGCCTGATCCAGATTTTGGTTGAGGGTGCCCTGATCCAACGAGCGGTAAAACGCGAACCACGAGTTCCACCCCACCGAGGGCGAGGAGGGCGGGCCTTCTGGGATTTGACGTCCTGCGATCGCGGCGGCCAGACGCAGGTAGGGATCCAGCCCGTGCGGCTTGCTGAGGTCGAACATGAACAAGACCGCCCAATCGCTGCGCGCGTCACCGCCCGGTTCGAGGCGCGCACCATCGCCCAAGGCCAGGATCCGGAGCGCGGGGTGCAAGTGATGGAGAAAGGCCTGAACGCCCCCGAAGTAGCGAATTTGGGACAGGAACCCGGCCAGAAGGCCGCGTTGGTGCTGGGTATCCAGAAGGATGCCGAAGAAATCGGCCCAGAATTGGTTGGTGCGTCCCGTTAGGGGAGCGCCGGGGACGTACCGGGATGGGGTGAGGCGGTCGATCCAGCGGATGCGTTGGCGCTCGCGCTGGGTTTCCCAATATGTCCGCACCTCGCCCCACGAGCTCCACGAGTGAGCATAAAAGCCCAACGGCGCGGGAGAATCGTGCAGTCGCACCGCGCCGGGCGGTGGCGGTTCGGGCGCCGCAGTGCGTTGGGTAAAGCGTTTGGGGAGTCCAACAATGCGCCCCAAAATGCCCGGTGAATCGGGCTTCCAGGGCCCGACCTCGGCCAATACCCAACGTTCTAGACGGATGGGTTGGGTACCGCGATGGTGCACATACAAACGCCAAGCCAAAAGCCCAGGGGCTTCTTTGGGCCACACGCGGAATTCCAAACCAAAGGCCAGGCCGTGCCGATTTGGGGCCCATACGAGCCGGACGGTCGTATCCGTCACCCGGGTATCTTCCAGACGTTCCGGCCGGAGGAGAGCCAGCCAGCGTTCACCGCGCGCGTGGTCCAGCCGATACGCCAAGCCCGTGCGGATGCCTTCCACCAGCCAGCCCTTCCACAAGGAAGAAGCCAAGCCCCACGTCCATAGGGCTTGCTCGTCGACGTCAGGAAGCGAAAAACTGTAGAGCTGAAAGCCATGTGCGTCGAAGAAGACCGCGCTCATAGGCACCCCTGCGGTGGATTATACCCTAATCCCGCGTCCAAACCGATGTTCTGAGCAAAAGATGGGCTTGGGGCTTCAGGACCGGGCGAAATGTCGGGGGCCGCAACGCGCCGCGCGGCTCAAGGCATGTCGTCCTCGGCGGGCAGAAAGTCGGCGATGTCTTCGTCGTAGAAGTCTTGCGGCGGGGGCGGCGGAACCGAGACCGGTCGCGGTGCTTCATCCAAAGAGAACTCCGCGCGTTCTGGCGCGTCGCGGAAGTACGCGAGCGTGGGGATAAAGAGCAGGTCGACTTCGCCCACCGGCCCGTTGCGGTGTTTGGCCACGATGACTTTGGTCAGGTCGGGCTCGTCGGGCGGAGGTTTTTCTTCCTCTCGTGCGTACACGCCGGGCCGGTAAAGGAACATCACCACGTCCGCGTCCTGCTCCAAAGCACCGCTCTCGCGCAGATCGGCGAGCATAGGTTTTTTGTCTTGCCGATGTTCCACCGCGCGTGAGAGCTGCGCGGCCGCGACGACGGGGATGTTAAGGTCCCGCGCCAGCTGCTTGAGGCTCCGCGAGATATACGAAACCTCCTGCACCCGACTCTCGCTGCGCCGGCCAGAGTGCATAAGCTGCAAATAGTCCACAAAAATAATGTCTAAGCCGTAGAGGTGCTGCAACCGCCGGCATTTCACCCGCAGCTGCGTTGGCGTGAGCACAGGCGTGTCATCCAGGTAAATGGGCAGGGCGCTCAGCCGCTCCACGGCCTCGACGAGCAAACCCCATTCATCGGATGTAAGGCGATAGGGCTCCCGAAACCGGCTTGCACTGATGCCCGTCTCTTGCGAGAGCAGGCGTTGGGCCACCTGCTCGTTGGACATCTCGAGGGAAAACAGGGCCACCCGTTTATGTTGCTGGGCCGCGTGCCGGGCCAACGAGATCAAGAACGCGGTCTTGCCCATACCCGGCCGGCCAGCGACGATGATGAGGTCCGAGCGCTGCAGGCCTTTGAGCAGCTGATCCAGCTTGGCAAAGCCCGTGGGAATACCCCCCAGGTCTTGTTGTTCCGCGCGGCGTTCTAAATCCTTAACCAGGTCCTCCAACACCTTTTCCAAGGGCACGAGCTCTTTTTCATAACGCCGCGCGCTCACCGCAAACAGGCGTTTTTCGGCCTCGGCCAGGGCCTCGTCGGCCGAAAGGTCCTTTTGATAGGCTAAACGAACGATCTCACTGGCGGCGTCGCGCAATCGGCGCCGCAGGCTCAAATCCGCAATGATGCGTGCATACTGAGGCGCGTGGATAGAGAGGGCTTCGTACGAGAGCAGTTCGGCCAAGTAGGCAGATCCGCCGATTTTTTCCAACACCCCACGCCGTGCGAGCTCGTGCGCCAGCGTGGTTAAGTCAAACGAGCCAGCATCGTTGACCAAGGTCTGGATCGCCTGCCAAATGTATCGGTGCGCAGGCAGGCCGAAGTCGCTAGCCTGGACAATTCGCGCGACTTCGTGGAAGATTTCGGGGTTGAAGAGGAGCGCGGCGAGCAGCGCGCGCTCGGCTTCCAGGTTGACGAGGGGCTCTTCGCCCGGGCTTTCGGGCAGGCTTGCATCCTGAGGACGAGGAGGCACGTTGTTCATCCGCGAGCCTCACATAAAAAACTGGCCCTGGAGAAGCAGGGCCAGGCATGGGCGATATCCGCCAAATTACTCATCCTGTTGGGGAGGTTCTTCGTCGGTCTCGCCGCCTTCCAGTTTCTCAAGGAAGTCCTCAAAAATCGAAAGGCGATCTTCGCTCACTTCCGCGTCTTCCAGCGAGACCTCAGCCTGGGCGGTTGGCTTCGCCTGCGCGGCTTCTTCATCCTTGGCCTTTGCCTGGCGCAAGGAATCGCTCATATCAGGCTCAGGCACAATCCCGGCCGCGTCCATGACCTCGCGCGCGACGTAAATGGGCACATGCGCCCGTACCGCGAGGGCCAGCGCGTCCGAGGGGCGCGCGTCGATGTTCACAATCCGGCCACCGATCTCCGCGACGATATTGCCGTAGAAGATGTTGTCCTGCAGCTTGACCACTTCCACGCGCAGCACCCGCGCGCCCAACGCGCGGAACACGTTCTTCAAGAGGTCGTGGGTCAGGGGGCGAGCTACCTCCACATCGTGAAGCGCGTATTGAATCGCCTCAGCCTCAACCGGGCCGATCCAAATCGGCAACAGCCGCTCGCCGTGGACTTCCTTCAACAACACCACCCGCTGCGGCGACACCAAACTCACCCGAATGCTATCGATCTTAACCTCAATCATGCCGCTCATACAGGCCTCCTCACACAACCATCCTGGGTTATTCTATCACGACGCAAGGCCGAAGGCAATCCCC
>JAADEP010000108.1 GCA_013153335.1 Chloroflexota bacterium | reverse complement strand
ATAGCGAGAAATGCCGCGCCGATGCCAGGGTTCCAGGTAAAGCGGCAAGTACCGCTCCCACTGTGGCCCGCCTTGTAGCAGCAGGGCCAAACACGGGTCCGGACCCGCTGCGTCGAGAAAGACGGGCTGGATGGCGTCCACAATGCCGTGGCCTCCGCCCAGAAGCAGCAAGAGGCGCGTGGTCATGTCACGACTCCTTTGGCCCTGACGCGCGGCTATCCACCGGGTGCCAAGCCCCAGGAAGTATACCATCTACCCCAAGCTAGCCTCGCGCATCGCTTGCCCGTCCTCTGTCGACCCGCGGTGCCAGGCCAAGCGCCGCCTTCGCGGCACGGCCAAAACACAAAACCACAACGAGGATGCGGGGATAAAGAAGACCACGCGATCGTGCTCGCGGCTCACGCCCAGCTCGCATGAGCGAACACGAGTCACAAGCCAAAACCAAAGCCCGCAGCCCAAGCGAGGCCGATGGCCCGCGCCGCCAATGCACGGAGCGAGGCGCAACGTCTACTTCAGCCCAAGAGGAGCCCGCGTACCGCGAAACACGTACATCCTTGCGGTTGGCCATGCGAATCCAACCGCTCCAAACAGGGAGCGCCCATCCGCGCCCGTACCTACGCCCACAAGAAGCGCGGATAGACAGATGAGGAGAACCCGGCCCAACGGCGGGGCTTTCGTTGACGTACCCGGTTCGTCGCCTCACAAAACGCAATGCAAGGCGCCATCCCCGCGACACTAAGCCGCTCGTTCATGCGCGGTCGCCCCCAACGCAGGGTGCTCCCGGAGCACATCCTCTAAGGTCGGATGGCCTATCTCCTGCAGTTCATAGCGTACCCGCACCAAAGGCTTGTTCACGCGCAAAAGGCGCCGCAAGTCCACGGGCGTGGCCACGATCACCACATCAGCTTCAACCTGGTTCAGGGTAGCTTCCAGGTCACGAATCTGCTCAGGGCTGTAGCCCATCGCGGGCACAATAGGGCCAATGTGAGGATATTGCTCGTACACCGCGCGCAAGTTGCCCACAGCGAAAGGTCGCGGATCCACGATACCTCGCGCGCCAAAGCGTTGGGCCGCGAGGTAGCCCGCGCCATAGGCCATTTCGCCATGGGTCAACGTGGGCCCATCTTCCACCACAACCACCCGACGCCCGCGGATCGCCTGCGGGTCGTCAACGGTGAAGGGCGACGCGGCTTCCACGAGCACGAGGTTAGGATTCAGAGCGCGCAGATTTTGGCGTACAGTTTGAATCGCTTCGGGCCGTGCGGTCACAACTTTGTTGATTACCGCGACGTGGGCCATACGCACGTTCGCTTCGCCCGGGTGATAACGCAGTTCATGACCGGGGCGGTGCGGGTCAGCTACGACAATGTGCACGTCTGGCCAAAAGAAGGGCAGATCGTTGTTCCCGCCATCCCACACAATGACGTCGGCCTCGGCTTCCGCCTGCTGGAGGATGCGCGCATAATCCACCCCTGCGTACACTACCAAACCGTTCTGCAGATGCGGTTCGTACTCCTCTCGCTCCTCAAGGGTGCAGTGATAACGATCCAGGTCCTCTAAGGACGCGAAGCGTTGCACGGCCTGAGCCGTCAAGTCGCCGTAGGGCATGGGGTGCCGCACAATGACGACGCGATGGCCCCAATCTCGCAGCAGCTGCGCGACCCGCCGCGTCGTTTGACTCTTCCCACTCCCCGTGCGGACAGCCGTAACTGCGACCACGGGCTTACGCGAGCGCAACGTCGTCGCTCGCGGGCCCAAAAGCTGGAAGCTCGCACCCGCGGCCAACGCGCGCGAAGCCCGGTGCATCACATACTCATGCGAGACATCGCTATATGCGAACACGACCCAATCCACACGATGCTGTCGAATAAGCCTCTCGAGCGCCTCTTCGGGCTCAATGGGAATGCCCTCGGGGTACAGAGCTCCCGCCAAAGCCGGGGGATAGCGCCGGCCCTCGATATTCGGGATCTGCGTTGCCGTGAACGCTACAACCTCATAGGCCGGGTTATCCCGAAAGACCATATTGAAATTGTGGAAGTCCCGGCCGGCCGCACCCATAATAATGACCCGTTGCCGTTGCATCATCCACCTCCTGTTCTCACCGCCCACCCTTGGGGCGTCCTCGGTTTGCCAGACCTAAACGCTACACTATCTTCTTTTTCCATCTTACCGTATGGATAAGCTCCCAAGCCAGGGGCAGAGAGCATTATCCTCGAAGCGAGCACATTCCTTCTCGCTTGGAATAATAAAAGTTGAGGAGATATCCTGCGCGGGCAAATGTTGCATACGCCCTAGAATTCAGGTTGCCCAAGCAAAGGCCCTCTCCCTTGCCAACCCTTCTCCTTTAGGCCAACCCTCTAATGCGCGGTCCGGTTCAACTTCGCGTACCCTGCACGTCCACCCAAAATACTCACCCTCACCTAATCACTTGGCAGGGGCTCATCTTTCTCGTACAATAAGAGTGGACCTTGGTGTTGGTCCCCTTGCTCCGCGAAGTGCGAGCGAGCAAGACCAAAACCGAGGTTACTCCACAACCAAACGGAGGAGGACGATGTTGAAACGTCGTTGGCTCGTCCTGCTGTTCCTTATCTTGGGCGTGTTCGCCTTGGCCGCTTGCGGCGGGAACCAAGCGACGTCTGCTCCGACTCAACCCGCCGAGGAGGCTCAGTTCACCTTCGGCCTTTTGTTGGTCGGCCCTTATAACGACCGGGGCTGGAGCCAAGCGCACTATGAAGGCGGCAAGTATGTCGAAGAGAAGCTTGGCGTCAAGATGGTCTACATCGACAAGGTCAACCCCGCGGACCGACCGGGCACGACCGCTTCGCAGCTGGCGAAGGATTTGGTCGCGCAAGGGGCGAAGGTCATTATCTTCAACTCGGATGACATGAAGGACGAAGCCCTAGCCTTCGCGCAGGAGAACCCGGACATCTACGTCATCCACATTTCGGGCGATCACGCGTGGAAGGAAGGCAAGAACTATGTTGATGTGCCCAACTTGTCCAACCTGATGGGCAAGATGATCTATGGCAAGATGATCGCGGGTTGCGCGGCCGCGCTCACGACCAACACGGGCAAGCTCGGCTATTTGGGCCCGCTGATCAACGACGAGACCCGCCGTCTGGCTGCGTCGGCCTATTTGGGCGCTAAGTACTGCTGGGAGAAATACCGGGGCCAAAATCCGGATGACCTCAAGTTCAAGGTTACCTGGATCGGCTTCTGGTTCCACATCCCCGGCATGACCCTCGACCCGACTCAAGTCGCGGACGAGTTCTATCAAAATGGCTACGACGTGGTGATCTCGGGCATCGACACCACCGAGGCGTTGGTCGAAGCGAAGAAATTCGCGGATCAAGGCAAAGAAGTATGGGCAGTGCCATACGACTACGTCGGTGCGTGCGACGAAGCGCCTGAGGTCTGCTTGGGCGTGCCTTACTTCAACTGGGGACCTGGCTACAAGATGTTGATCGAATCGGCTATGAACGGAACCTGGAAGTCCCAATTCTTGTGGCTCGGACCGGACTGGAACGACATCAACAACCCCGACACCTCGTCCGTGGGCTTTGTCAAGGGGCCTGGCCTGAGCGACGAGGCCTCGAAGCAGGTTGATCAGTTCATCGGCGAGCTGGCCAACGGCTTGCAACTGTGGAAGGGGCCCTTGTACCTCCAAGATGGCACGCTTTACCTGAAGGAAGGCGAGGTCGCGACCGACCAACAGATCTGGTACCTGCCTATGCTGCTGCAGGGCATGGAAGGACAGAGCGTCGCGGAATAACCTTGCCGCACAGCTTTCATGAAACAAAACGGGCCGGAAATCCTCCGGCCCGTTTGCTTTTTAGCCCCCTTCGCCCAAGCGGTCAGGCTCCTAAGAACGCGTGTTCCCGTGCGTACGCGGCGCCCGCGTCCAGGGCGCGCATGTTGGGTTCCAGCAGGTTGCGCCGTCGCTCTGGCAAATGTTCGCGTAAGGCTTGCTTGACCTGCTCCATCTCGAGGACGGGTAGCAACGTCAACAGCGCACCGACCGCGACCATGTTGGCCAGGCGCCGATCGCCAAGGTCTTCCGCAATATGATTGGCCGGGATCTCGATGCCCTTGACGTCCTTCCGCTCAATGCCGCGGTGGGCCAGGGACGAATTCACCACGATCACGCCCCCGGGGCGTACCAGGGGCTCGAATTTGTCCAGTGAGGGCGCGTTCATCGCGATCAGCGCCTGGGGATATTTGACCAACGGCGATCCGATCTCCTGGTCCGCCAAAATCACCGTGCAATTGGCGGTCCCGCCGCGCATTTCGGGGCCGTACGACGGGAACCAGGTTACCTCCATCCCCGCGTCCATGGCAGCATATGCCAGGACTTGCCCCGC
>JAADEP010000136.1 GCA_013153335.1 Chloroflexota bacterium | reverse complement strand
AACGGGCTGCGAGGGCATCAGAAAACGCGGGCAAACCGTTTGTTGGCCGAAAAAGTGCACGCAAATGTCGTAGAAAGGGTCAAGCGCCGCGGGGGAGGTGCAAGGGGTTGCCGCCATTGAGCCCCGTCGCGGGCTGGAAGCCCGCGGCTAGGATAAAATTGCGCGCGGATCACCCGGCCCAACGCGCGGGCGTGCGGTAGTAGTGGGCGGGTTTAGCCGCCCGCGGCCCGAGGCCATAGCCGCGCTCGCGTGCCGCAGGCGCCGCGGGCCGCTCCGGGCTGGAAGCCTGCGGCTAGGATAATATTGCATGCAAACCATCCGGCCCAACGCGCGAGAACGCACAGCAGACGGCGAGGATAGCGGGCGGGTTTAGCCGCCCGCGAACCAAGCGCGGGTTCCGCCGCCCGCGGCTCTTCTTCTACAAGATTTGCCTGCCCCCGCCGAAAACCGCTTTGACCCGGCGCGGGGTTAGGGCGTCGGGGTTGGCCGTGCCCACCATGGCCCTCGCCCGCGGCCGCGTCGCGGGCCTCCGCGTTGCGGGGTGGTCGGCGACGTGTCGCCTTCCCACGACTGGATATAGGTCACCAGGGCCTGGATACCGGTTTCGTCCAGCACCGTCGCCCAGCCTGGCATGCCGTTGGGGGTGCCTTCCGCGATAATGCGATAGAGGTCTTCGCTGGGCATGGTGACCACCGCGGTCGTATTCAGCGCGGGCGCGCGGCGGGTGCCTTCCCCTTGCACGCCGTGACACGAGGCGCAATATTGGGCGTACAACTGCGCGCCCAACGTGAGCGGGTCGGCCGCGGGACTCGGCGTTGGGGTGATGTCGGCCAGGTTTAACGCAATACCTTGCTGCAAGAGCGCGACCAAGGCCCAAATCTCATCCTCGCGCAACGGCCCGAGCCAAGCCTGCATGGCCGTCCTAGGGACCCCTTCGGCAATGAGGCGATACAGGGCTTCTGGGTCCATGGTTTGGATGCGCTCGGTATTCAGCGCGGGCGCGGCTGCGGTGCCTTCGCCTTGAGGGCCGTGGCAGACCGCGCAGTACAGGCTGTAGAGACTTTGGGCTTGTTCGAGGTCAAGCGCGGTGGGCGTGGTCGCGGGCGACGAGGTCGTCGTTGTCGCAGAGGGTGTTGGGGGCATCGTCGCCGTCGCGTCCATCGCATCCCCGGGGAGGAGCGCGGCGACCGGTTCCGCGTAACGCCAGTCCATCCCCGAAGCGAGCGCGACGCCGGTCACGGCCAATCCCAAAAGCACGGCGATGAGACCTTGTACCCAACCCAACGAACGATTCATGGCATGCCTCCCTTCCCGATAACGTCCGAACCCCTTCCTCCGCGCCCTTTTCTCATGGAAGGGGAACGCTTGGGGCCCTCGATCCGTTTCATTTTCGCACATTTTTCGCCTTGTATGGGCCCATCGAAGTTGGCTCGGCCGTGAGCTTTTCTCGTCCTTTGTCTCGGATGCGCAACTGGATTGGCCCCGACCCGGGTTTGCATTATCATTGCATCGGAGGCGTTTGGCCTTTGGGCTGGCTTGGTCATGTAACCGCGCCGGGATAAATCCCAAGCGCGAGGAGGGTTTATGAACGACCGAATCACGGTGTTGATTGTGGACGACCACGCGGTGGTGCGGCAGGGCGTGCGGGCGTTCTTAGAGACGCAGCCCGATATCCAGGTGATCGGCGAAGCCGCGTCGGGCGCGGAGGCTGTGCGCTTGGTGGAACGCTACGCGCCTGATGTGGTGCTGATGGATCTGGTTATGCCGGGCATGGACGGGGTGGAAGCGACGCGCGCGATCAAACGCCTCAGCCCGCGCAGCCAGGTGATCGTGTTGACTTCGTATCACGACGATGAGCATATCTTCCCGGCGATTCGCGCGGGCGCGCTCTCGTATTTGTTGAAAGACGTCAGCCCCGACGCGCTGGCCGACGCGGTGCGCCGCGCAGCCCGGGGCGAGGCGGTGTTGCACCCGCGCGTGGCCGCGCGGCTGGTGCAAGAGATCCACGCGGAGCGAAAGCAGGCCCCCTCGCAGGCCATGTCAGCCTTCGCGGACCTGACCGAACGCGAGCTCGAGGTCCTGCGCTTGATCGCGCAAGGGCTTTCCAACGCGGAAATCGCCGCGCGGCTTTACATTAGTGAACGCACGGTCAAAAGCCACGTGAGCAATATCTTGAGCAAGCTGCACTTGGCCGACCGTACGCAAGCTGCGATTTATGCCTGGAAGCAAGGGCTGATGCGCGACGAGGGCCGCGCCTCTTCCTAGCTCTTGCGGAAAGCGGGCCAATTCCCGGGAGGGCGAACACTCATGGCCGAGTACGCTGAGATCAGCTGGGGCGACGCGCCCCCGCGCGCATGGCGCCGCGCCTTTCAGGGCCTGCCCATCCCCGCGTGGCGATGGTATGCGCGGGTGCCTTCGACCCAGGACGCCGCGTGGGCCTGGGTGGCGCAAGGCGCGGTCGAGGGCGTGCTGGTGGCCGCCCGAGAGCAAACGGCCGGCCGTGGCCGCGCAGGCCGGCGTTGGTTCGCCGCGGCGGACGCGAGTTTGGCCCTCAGCGTGGTGGCGCGGCCGTTCCAAGATGAGACGCCCTGGCTTTCGCGCTATACGGCTTGGGCGGCCCTGGCCATGGCCGAAGCCTTGGCCGCGTGGGGCCTGGACGTGCAACTCAAATGGCCCAACGACTTGTGGCTGTGCGGGCACAAGGTCGGCGGTGTTTTGGTTGAGGTCCGTTGGTCGGCTGCGCGCGTGGAAGCGGCCGTGTTGGGCGTAGGGGTGAACCTGCGGCCCGAAGCCGTACCTCCCCGGGATTGGCTCGACGTCCCCGCGGGGAGTTTGGCCGAGCTCGCGGGGGTGTCGATCTCGGCGCCGCAGCTCGCGGCCGCGTTTTGGCGCGCGTGGGCCCGCTGGCGTGTGCACCTCCCCACGCGCGCGTGGGTGCGCGCCTGGGAGGCGCGCCTGGCTTTCCGCGGGCGTCGCGTGCGGGTGACAAGCCAGGGGCGTACGTGGCTCGGCGTGTTGCAAGGCTTGAGCCCCCAGGGCGCGCTCGTGGTGCGCACCGCCCAGGGGATGCGCACGTTTTGGCACATCGACCGCTTGCGGCTTGCTGAACCGGACGAGGGCCGCGCGGACCCGCCGTGTTCATGACCGCCCATCCCCCGAGGAAGCGCCAAGCCTGGCAGCGCTGGACAAAAACAAAACCGCCCGACCCTAAGGCCGGGCGGTCGCGTTCAGCACGGTCCGTTTATTGACCCGGGTGCCAGCCCGTGTCGATCTCCCCGCTCTCCAGACCCTTGCGGATCTCTTCGAGCTTGTCCTTGACCTCTTGCGGCACGTCGTCCTCAAAGTCATGGAAGGGCGCCAGGCCGACCTTGCCGTAGTAGTTGCCGCTCGGGAAGTTGCCTTCCTTGGCCGCCTTGAGCAGGTCATACACGCCGTCGGTGATCAGCTTCATCGCGCTGGTGATCAAGCACGGCCGCGCCTCGGGCACGGTGTACCATTGGTCCGTGTCCACGCCAATGCAGTACACCCGCTCGCCAGCCTTCGCGCGCGTGGCGACCTCGATCAGCGCACCGTTGCCGGTCTTGCCGCCCGCGCCGAAGACCACGTCCGCGCCCTGATCCAGCGCCTGCTTCGCGGTGGCCGCACCCCACTCAGGGTCGGTGAAGGCCACATCCAGGCCGCCCGGGTGATAGGTCATCAGCACTTCCACGTCCGGATTGACGTACTTCGCGCCGTTCTCGTAGCCCGTACCAAAGGCCACCACCGGCGGCACCAAATCCGTCCCCAGCACTGCCGCGATCTTGTTGGTCTGGGTCATCATCCCGGCCAGCGCGCCGGCCAAGAAGCCCGCTTGATCCTCATGGAAGATCAAGCCCGCCACGTTGGGCTTCGCATCCTGTTGGAATTGGTCCACGCCGATGAACATGATGTTGGGGTAGCGGTCGGCCATGTTGCGGGTGGCTTCACCCAGGGCAAAGCCCACGGTCACGATCGCGTCGTAGCCCTTTTCCGCGAACAACTGGATATTGGCTTCGTAGTCCTTCGCGTCCTTGGTCTCAATGTAGTCGATCTTGTCCGCGATGCCTTCCTCGAGGGCCTTCTTCACACCTTCCCACGCGGATTGGTTGAAGGACTTATCATCGATCTCGCCCACGTCGGTGACCAAGCCCACGCAGAAGACATCCGGGCTGGCGCAGTCTACTTCCGCAGCCTGTTGAGTCGCGGCCTCTTGCTTCCCACCGCATGCGGCCAAGCCCAAGGCCAGCAATAGCAGGACGACACCCATCAACACCCATCGTTTCTTCATACTCTTCTCCTCCTGGGAGGGTCTTGGGAGTCGAACCTGACTCCATGGCTAAGTATAGCCG
>JAADEP010000167.1 GCA_013153335.1 Chloroflexota bacterium | reverse complement strand
TTCGCGACCTCATCCGGCGCGCGACGCCGTTGCAAGACCGAGGCCAGCGCTGTTGCACGTTCGTCTTCGGGTACGCGCGCAAGCCAGAGGTCCCACAAATGTTCTCGCACGAAGTCGAGTACCTCTGCGCGTAAGCGTTCGGCCTCGCGGCGCGTACCTTCGCCAGAACGGAGCAAAAAATCACGATGTGCGTCCAGAGCCTGGATGAGCGCGTCAATTCCCTCGCCCGAGGTCGCGGTCGTCAAAAGAACGGGCGGGGCCCACTGGGTATCCTGCGAACGGTTCTCATCCGACAGGTGAAGCATGGCTTCGAGGGTCCGTTGCGCCGCGAGCGCGTCCGGACGGTCGCCCTTGTTGACCACCAGGATGTC
This sequence comes from Chloroflexota bacterium, assembly GCA_013153335.1. Classification (GTDB taxonomy): domain Bacteria; phylum Chloroflexota; class Anaerolineae; order Anaerolineales; family DRMV01; genus JAADEN01. The sequence continues at coordinate 3,996 of JAADEP010000167.1, read as the reverse complement.
CGCAATCTCGAGGATGCCAGCTTTGATGGCTTGAATGTCGTCCCCCAGCCCGGGTGCCTGAACCACGACCACGGTGTGGGCTAGACGGGCGATCGCGACCTCGGCCTGGCCCGCCCCCACGGTTTCGATGAAGATCACGTCATAGCCCGCGGCATCCAGCACGTGGGCGGCCTGGGACGTGGTTCGCGCGAGGCCGCCGACGGCCCCACGCGAGGCCATGGAACGGATGAATACGCCGGGGTCGCCTGCTAACCCCTGCATTCTTATACGGTCGCCCAGCAGCGCGCCGCCTGTATAAGGACTGCTAGGGTCGACCGCGAGCACGCCGACCCGCCGGGCCGGGCCTCGCGCAGGACGTCGGTATGCACGAGCTAAGGCATACACTAACGTTGACTTGCCTACCCCGGGGGGTCCGGTAATGCCTATCAGGTGCGCACGACCGGTATGCGGGAAAAGGGCCCGTACCAACGCGCGGCCTTCGGGAGTTTGGTTCTCGACCCAAGTTAAAACTCTTGCGAGCGCCCGACGGTCGCCCGCAAGCACACGTTGGGCCCACGACTGGATGACGTCCATGGCAGCTCCTTGGTCGCATTCGGCCTGCGCGAGCAGCGACCCCTTGAGGCAGGTTTAGGCGGACGCGGCTTCCTCGACCGCGTTCGGGCCAAGGACCATTTCACGAATGTCCTGCACAATCTCCCGCGTGGGCGTTCCCGGACCATAGACCTTGGCCACCCCCATGGCTAGCAGCGCAGGCACATCCCGTTCGGGGATAATGCCGCCAACCAGGACCTTGACGTGGTCGAGTCCGTATGCGCGCAGACGCTCGATCACCTGGGGCACCAAGGTCATGTGCGCGCCTGAAAGGATGGACAGACCGACAACATCGACGTCTTCTTGCAACGCGGCTTCGGCGATCATCTCCGGCGTCTGGCGAATGCCGGTGTAAATCACTTCCATCCCCGCGTCACGCAGCGCGCGGGCTACGACCTTGGCCCCGCGATCGTGGCCGTCCAAACCCGGTTTGGCGATCAGAACGCGAATGTTGCGAGTCACGCCCTTCTCCCTTTTCCCTTCACTAGGACTTACGTCGTCGTTTGCGGGGGCCGCGTCGGCCCTTAAGATTCTGATACGCCTGCTCAAACCCATACAGCAAGCGTTGACGATACAGACGTTGCCTTGCGGGATCCAAGTTGGGATGGACCCAGCGAGGCAAATGCGCTTCCGTCATTTTGCGCGCGACATCAGCTGGTGCGAGACGCCGCGCGCGCGCTTTGCGCAGTTCCTCGTGAATTTGATGTAGCCAATCCCGAAAGCTCAAGATTTGGCCCAGCCGTAGCACCCCGTCTCGGCTACCCACGATGCGATAATCCGCATATTTCGTGGCCAATTCGTCCAGGTTCGCTTCCCAAGTTGGTAGGTCGGCCTCGGCTAAAAAAGGGGGCTCACGCGAAGTAACCGTATCCCCAACAAAGAGCACACGGCGGCTGGGCCAGATCACCCAAATGGCGGAGGGTGATACCCCGCCCCGATAAAACGCGGTGACAGGGTCAGGATCCCAGTGAAACGAGATGGTGTCGCTGAAGAAGACATTGGGCTGCCCCCAGCGCACACCCTGGACGGAAGGGCATAATTCCCAGTTCTCGCCCCGATTCGCGGTTTGGGACCGGAACAGGTTGGGCCGTTCGCTAAACACCGCGGCCGCGTGTTCGTGCGCGACAATGGTATTGCTGAAGTGTCGTCCGCCGAGGCACCGGTCCGGGTGATGGTCCAAATAGATGAGCACCTGGTTAGGCCCGCGGCCGTTGAACGCGCGCAACGCGTTTTTCCACGAACGCGCGCTATCCGGGCAGGGCGGGGAATCGATGAGCAAGCTACCTTGAGCCATGACCAATAAGCCCAACACCACGCCCGGATATCGGTCCTCGATATACACTTGCGGCGCAATCTCCTGCATGTTTCTCCCTCGCCCGGAAGTCTGACTGACGCCCTTCCCGTCGTTTTGATTATACCCGGGGCTTTAGGGCCGGGTACAATAACCTGGTGCGCGTTTGTGCGGGGAGGACAGCATGCCCAAGGCTTCGTCAACCCTATGGCCTCGAGTGTACTTATTCGGGTTGGCCCTTTTAGGGCTCTATGTCGCCCATGAAGATCGGCTCTTCTGGATTCGGCCTGGTTTGACAACTTGGTGGATACGTGTATTGGCGCTCATCGGAATGTATCTGGTCAGCGCGCTCCTCGTGCGCTGGGGGCCTACGCGTGCCCACCTATGGCGGAACCGCACGCCCCGGGTGATTCGAGTGATACTGGTCCTCGCGCTGACCGTGGCCTTCGCGTGGCTCTTTCTCGCGTCGCCGTACGCGTTCAAGCTTTATCGACGCACCTGGCTCGCGTGGACGTTGGCGAATTTGCTTTGGTGGTCCGCGTGGGGATTGAGCGAGCGTCCCTGGCCGAGCAAGTTAGATATTGCATGGGCGTTGTTGCTCATCACGGGCACGTTTTACAGTTTAGGACGTTTCTTGGTTTGGGTTTCAAACTATCCGTTCCCTTACTACTGGTCCGAGGCCAATCGGCTGTGGGACTACTCCACCATCTTCGCCCGGGAGCGCTACCTCTATCCGAAAGAAAAACCCATCCCCGTCTTCAACGACCCGGGCCGTACCCTGCTTTTTGGCCTCATCTATCTTTGGCCTTCGGCCAACCTTTGGCTCGTGCGCTTTTGGCGAGAAGGGCTGTATGTCTTCCCGCCCTTTGCCCTCGCCTTGCTGGTCTTTAGCACCCCTCGACGACCCTCGTCGCGCGGGATGTGGTTCCTACTGGGCTTGTGGGGTTTCCTTTTCCTTGCCCAAGGCCCTATCTATCCGCCCTTGGTGCTAGCTGCCCTGCTGGTGTGGTGGGGCGTTTTTCATTCGAACCCGGTGGTTCGGGTGCTTGCTCTGCTGGCCGCAGGCTATGGCGTGCGCATTACCCGCTTCACATGGACGTTTGCACCTTTCTTGTGGGCGCTGATGCTGGTGCTCAGTTTTGACGAAACCCCGCCGTGGCGTGGACGTTTCTGGAAGCGCCACGGCCCGATGCTTGCGGCAGCTTTGTTCGGCGCCCTCGTGCTGGCAGCGTGGGTCCCGGGTGACCGCCTGGTGCGCTGGCTCTCGCGGCTTGACGGCAGTGCGGGCGTGGTCTTTTTGCGTTCACACGAGCAGTTTGGGCAACTTACCCCTCAGGCTCTTTGGCACACGCTCACGTATCAGACGTTTCTGTGGTACCGGTTATGGCCCAATCCTAGCTTTCGTTGGGGCTTGTGGCCGGCCCTGTTCATGGGCACCGTGGGGTTGGCAGGGGTATTCGTGCTCACCTACCGTTGGGGCTGGTGGCGGTGGCCGTCTTGGGGGCTGCGTTATTTTGGGCTGCTTATGGCCGTCTTCTTTTTGGTGGGCACGTTCGTAAGCACCAAGATTGGCGGTGGCGACAATCTGCACAATTATGACATGCTTTTGGTTGGGTTGCTGTTAGCTGCCGGGGCTGCCTGGCAACGTGGCCTGGGCGAGCGCTTTGACCCGACCGCTCCAGGGCTTGCCCTTTGGCTTTTGGCCGCCATTTTCGGCCCAGTGTTGGTGATTTCCGCCTATAGTTCTTATCAACCTATCCCTCGGCTGCCCGAGCCCCGCCAGCGCGAGATCTTGACCTGGGTTTCGACGCACATCCAGCGAGCCCAAAACCAAGGCCAAGGCGAGATTTTGTTCATGGACTTTCGGCACTTCTTGACTTTTGACCTGGTGCCTCAAGTTCCGTTAGTGCCCGAGTACGAGAAGAAATTTTTGATTGACCGAGCGTTCAGTGAACATTGGTCGACCTTTGAGCCGTACTATCGGGATTTGGCCCGGGCGCGCTTCTCGCTCATCATTACCGAGATGCTCAAGGACCGTACCAAGCCCCCTGGTGAAGCGAACTTTGCTGAAGAGAACAATGCATGGGTAAAGTGGGTGGTACGTCCGACGTTGT
>JAADEP010000081.1 GCA_013153335.1 Chloroflexota bacterium | reverse complement strand
GACCCGGAGCGAATCGTAGCGTTTGTGCGCGCGGCGAAGGAGGTGGCATGACCGCGCCGGTATCTTGGGCCGAATGGGACGCCTTCCTCGAGCAACACCCCGAAGCCCATCTTTTGCAGACCTCGGCTTGGGCCCGGCTGAAAACCGCGTTTGGCTGGGAGGCCACCCCGTTTCGGACCGGCGAGAGCGGGGCTCTGGTGCTGTGGCGGCGCTTGCCCCTGGGGTTTCGGCTGGGTTATATCCCCCGAGGACCGGTTGGGCCCTGGAGTGACGCGCTGTGGGCCGCGGTGGACGCTTACGCGCGACGTCGACGCGCGGTCTTCCTCAAGCTCGAACCTGATCTTTGGGAAGAGGAAGCTCGCGCGCGCTGGCCTCAAGGACACCCGCCTGGGTTTCAACCCTCGCCCCAATCGATCCAACCTCCCCGGACGATCATCATTGACCTGCGTCCGTCCGAGGCCGAAATCCTGGCTCGAATGAAGCAGAAGACCCGTTATAACATCCGGTTGGCCGCGCGCAAGGGCGTTACGGTTCGCCCTTGGGAGGATGTGGACGCGTTCTATCGCATGCTGCAAGAGACCGCGCAACGGGATGGCTTTGGCATCCATCCCGCGGCCTATTATCGTCGTGCATACGAATTGTTCCACCCCCGGGGCGAGGCCGAGCTCCTGGTCGCGGAGTGGCAAGGCCAACCCCTGGCCGCGCTGATGGTCTTTGCCCGGGGGCCGCGCGCGTGGTACTTTTACGGCGCCTCGACGAGTCAACATCGCAACAAAATGCCCACATATTTGCTCCAGTGGGAAGCCATGCGCTGGGCCAAAGCTCGCGGCTGCCAATGGTATGACCTCTGGGGCATCCCGGACGAGGACGAAAGCACCTTAGAGGCGGAATTTTTGAAGCGCCGCGGAGGCCTGTGGGGGGTGTACCGGTTCAAACGGGGCTTTGGCGGCGTGGTTAAGCGCACCGCGGGGCCTTGGGACCGGGTCTATCTTGCCCCGCTGTACGCGCTTTACCGAACCTGGGCCCAACGTCGCGCCGCGCGATAATCGTGCCGAGCGGCGCGCGGTCGGTCTGTCCCATGTCGCGTTTTGGGTCAGTGGTACAATCTCGGCTCGGTCATCGCGGAAGGCCGAGCATTGGGCTTGGGCCTTCGCGTAACTCGTTTGGTTGGAGGCGCGTGGATGAAAGGCTATCGCTGGTATGACGTAGTTGTCGCGTTCTTTGTCGCCAGCCTGATCGTGTCCAACATCATCGCGGCCAAGTTGGTTAACCTTTTTGGCCTGGTGCTGCCGGCCGCGGTGATTCTGTTTCCGGTGACTTATATCCTTGGGGATGTGCTCACCGAGGTATACGGCTACGCTCGCGCGCGGCGCGCGATCTGGGTCGGTTTTGCCGCGAATGCGCTGGCTGTGGCCGCGATCGCGATAGGTGGTTGGCTGCCGCCCGCGTCGTTTTGGACGTTGGGCGTATATGACAGTCCTGCGCAAGCTCAACAGGCTTATCAGGCGCTTTTGGGCTTTACGCCTCGATTGCTCGTGGCCTCGTTCAGCGCGTATTTGGTCGGCGAATTCTTGAACGCGTGGGTTTTGGCCAAACTCAAGGTGCGCACCCAAGGCCGTTATTTATGGATGCGCACCATTGGCTCCACGATTGTGGGTCAGGGCGCGGACGCGGCCGTGTTCATCACTTTGGCCTTCTGGGGTGTCTTGCCGCCCGGCGCGCTGGGGCAGGCGATTCTCTCGCAATGGGGCTTCAAGGTTGCGTATGAGAGCTTGGCCACGCCGTTGACCTATTGGGTTGTCAATCGTCTCAAGCGCGCCGAGGGAGTTGACGTTTACGACGTACACACCGACTTTCGGCCCTGGGCGTTGACCTAGTCCGACCCCGGCTAACGCCTCCGTGGGCCTTAATCCCAAATGCCCGCGCGAAATCCGGTGGACGTGCAAAACACCCCAGCTTCCGCTCGCCAGGCTGGGGTTAGAGGTGTTTATTTGCCCAATTGGGGCCACCGTTCGTTCTGAGGACAAAGCTGGGGTCAATCGGTAATCATCAAGGTTTCGACGCCAAGCTTGGCCACGGCTTCTTTCGCGCCCTCGGTCAAGCTCCGCCCCAATACATAAGCGATGGTTGGCTTGCTGCTCGCGCGAGCGAAAATCTCGGCTCGTCGGGCCGCGCGTTCCACATCGTGCACATCCACCACTTGAGAGATTTCCGCGATGAGCAGCTGCTGCTCGCCAGTCTGGGTCTGTCGACCGCTCAAGACTAAGTCGGTCCGGAGCGCGTCAATGCGTTCGTCTTCGGTAATGCGGCCCTGGTCCGCGGCGTCGTCGAGCAGATTGACGAGCGCCTCGGGGGTGAAGACGCGGATGCGGCGGAACATGCGCCCGAAATAGGCCGGCGCTTTTTCCCGAACGCGGCGCTCCAGATCCGAACCTTTGAGCATGGCCACGTCCTCTTTGAGCTTTTTCACGTCTTGTTTGAGTTCAGCAACATCTTGTTTGAGTTCGGCAACGTCTCGTTTGAGTTCTACAATGTCAGCCTTGACTTCAGCCATATCGCGCTTGAGCACCTCGACATCCTGTTCAAGGTGCTCTACCCGGCGTTTTAATGGCCGAAACTCATGCTCGACAAAGTGCCGAAACTCGTGCTCAACGAAGTGGTCGAACTTGTCAGGCAAGCTTAAAAGGCGGTCGGTCAGAATCAGACGTTGCACCTCGGCCTTCCAGTCCGGCCGGTCTCGGAGCACGGCAAGGAGGTCGTAGAAGGTGCGAATTTGGTAGGTTTTCATCTCCTGGAGCATGGCTCCCCTCTCCACCTGCGCTTTTCTCTTATTATACCTAAGAAGCTGCCAGAACGTCGCGGGATCTCGAACTCGGCTCCTCAGACGCTCAGTTCGGTTTCGAGATAGCGCCTCGGATCCGCGACGCGGCCTTCGACCGCGCTGGCCGCTGCTGTGAGGGGGCTGGCCAGTAACGTACGGGCACCCGGGCCTTGCCGACCTTCGAAGTTCCGGTTGCTGGTGCTAACCGCATACGCGCCCGGCGGAACCCGGTCGCCGTTCATCGCGATGCACAAGCTGCACCCCGCGTGGCGCCATTCAGCCCCTGCGGCCTTGAAGATGCGATCGAGGCCTTCGGCTTCGGCCTGGCGCCGAACCGTTTCTGAACCAGGCACCACGATCATGCGCACGCCTTCGGCCACGCGACGTCCACGTAGAATGCGCGCGGCCTGGCGCAGATCCTCCAGGCGTCCGTTGGTGCAACTGCCGATGAACACCCAGTCCACCCGCTGGCCTTCGATGGGTTGGCCGGGGCGGAACCCCATATAGGCCAAGGCTTTTTCCATGAGACGCCGCTTCGTGAGGTCGGGCTCGTGCGCGGGGTCAGGTATGCGCCCTCGAATCGGGATAGCCATGCCAGGTGTTGTGCCATAAGTGATCATGGGCTCAAGGTCCGAAACGTCGAAGGTCACTTCCTTATCAAACGTCGCGCCTTCATCCGTGGGCAGGGTACGCCAATAGGCCAAGGCGCGTTCCCAGGCTTCGCCTTTGGGCGCGAACTCACGGCCGGACAAATATTCGAACGTGGTATCGTCGGGTGCGATCATCCCCGCGCGGGCGCCGGCCTCGATGCTCATGTTCGAAAGGGTCATGCGGCCAGCCATATCCAGCGCACGCACGGCTTCGCCCGCGTATTCGATCACGTGACCTCGTCCTCCGTCGGTGCCGATGCGCGCGATAAGGCCCAGGATCATATCTTTGGCCGTCACGCCGGGTTGCCGCTGGCCCGTGAAGGTTACGCGCATGGTTTTCGGGCGCCGCATCAGCAGTGCTTGCGTAGCCAAGACGTGAGCGACCTGAGTGGTGCCAATCCCAAAAGCCAGCGCGCCGAACGCGCCGTGGGTGGCCGTGTGACTATCCCCGCACACGATGGTCATGCCGGGCTGGGTGAGGCCCAGCTCGGGGCCCAGCACGTGCACAATGCCCCGTTGGGGATGCTGCAAGTCGTACAGCCGAATACCGGCCGCGCGCGCGTTCTCAGCCAAAGCGAGCACTTGCCGCCGGGCTTTTTCGTCCACCAGGCTGAGGTCCAGCGCTATGGTCGGGGTGCTGTGGTCCATGGTCGCGACCGTGCGATCCGGGCGGCGTACTCGCAGCCCTCGCTCGCGGAGCAAGGCAAAGGCTTGGGGTGAGGTGACCTCGTGGATGAGGTGTAGGTCGATGTACAGAATCGCAGGCGCGCCCGGGTCTTGGTGTACGACGTGCGCGTCCCAAACCTTGTCGAAGAGCGTGCGTGGCTTCACGGTCGACCTCCAGGGAAGCCGGATGGGCCGTGGCCGATGGCTCTAGCCCTTGGGCCAAAAGTGTAACACATCCCTCCGACCTTGGC
>JAADEP010000187.1 GCA_013153335.1 Chloroflexota bacterium | reverse complement strand
GCCCACGCGTTCGGGTCATCCCAGCCCAAAATCGCCCAGTCTTCAGGGCCTTGGAAGGCCAGAAGCCGCGCTTTGGCCGCGATGTAGGCCTCCATGGTGCCGTGGCGGTCCAAGTGGTTGGGCGTGATGTTCAAGATCATCGCGACCCGCGGGGAAGCATGCGCCACGTCCAGCTGAAAACTCGAGACCTCCATGACCACGCCGTCCTCAGGGCGCAACTCATCCACCCGGTCGAGCAGGGGATTGCCAATGTTGCCCCCGATCCAAGCCCGCGCGAACCGGGCCGGGGGCCGCGGGGCCGGCGTGGGGAACGGAGCTTCCGCAACCTCGCGCGCCGCAGCCGCGACCATCCGGCCCAATAAAGTCGTGGTCGTGGTCTTGCCCGCGGATCCGGTAATCCCCACGGTGGTGCTGGGCGCGAGCGCGAACAGCCAGCCCGCGTCGCTGGTGATGGGCACACCCCGCGCGCGCGCCGCGCGCAGCAAGGGCAAAGCCAACGGCACCCCGCCCGAAACGCCGATTACGTCCGGCCATTCGGCCAAATAGGCGGGATGGCCACCGGTCACCCAAACGATTTCGGGGCCATGAAAGGCGCGATAAAGCTCGAGCATGGCGCCGAGGGAACGGCGGTCGTTGAGGAGCAACCGCGCGCCGCGCTGGCGGAAGAAACGCGCGAGCGCGGCTCCTTGGCGAGCCATCCCCACGACCAACGCTTTGGTCGGAAGGGGAATGGACGAGGACCCAGGCCGCGTCGCCGCGGCCGAAGAAGCAAGGTTCATCAAAGCTACGCCTCCTCGGGGTATTATAACCACAAATCCGCCGGGGCCAAGCGTGATATACTTGAGGTAAAGGTATTGAAGATAACATCGCCAACGTCGATTACAGCGCGAGCGAGATGGTTCGGGAAGTGGGATGATAGATAGTTAGGATGTAGCCATGGGAAAATGAAAGCGCCCCGGGACCGGGGCATACCTATGGCTCGGGCTCCGTGCCCACGAGGGTATCGTTGGCGCGCGTTCGCCCTGTACGTCCTGTACCAAAGCCTGCTACAGGTCCGGGGATACCGAATTCGCCTCGCTCAGACAGACCAAGAACGCGACCAGGTCTACCGCCTGCGTTGGCAGGTCTACACCGAAGCCGGATATTTGGACCCCGCGCGCTTCCCCGATGGGCGGTTCCGCGACCGGGCGGATGCGGTTTCTTTCTCCTGGCTGGCGTGGTGGAAAGGCGAGCCTGTCGGCACGGTGCGCGCGACGCCGTTGAAATACGGCATCGCACCGGTGTTTGAGTATGTGCACGATTTAGAGGAGGTGCGCGCGATTCAAGACCGCGCCCTAGAGCTGGGACGTTACGCGATCGTCAGGGCCCATCGAAAGGGCTTGATCGGCGCGGGGCTCTTGTTGCGCGCGTTCGTTTGGGCGATCCGCCGCGCGTACGCGTACTTGGTTTGGGGCGCGAGCCGTTCGGTCACACCCCGCGTGCGCGAGTTCTCCCCCGAAATGCGCGAAATTCCCATCGCGGCATCACAGCTTCGACCGACCGACATCTTGGGCTACTTTCGGAAGCATCCCCAGGTCTCGGTGTACATCGTGCCCACATGTCGCTTCCGCTTTGCCGCGTGGTTGCGCTTTTTGGCCAAACGTGTCAAAGCCCTCGTGCCCTAAAAACCGGCTTACGAAGCTTCATCCGCCACCTGCATCTGCTGAACATCTCGCAGGCGCAATCCTTCGCGCAAGGCATAATATGCGCCCAACGCGGTCACGGGGAGCCAAAGCGCGGCGTGCAAAGTGAAGGTGTACGCGGTGGCTACAGCTTTGTCCACGCCGTATGCGACCAGCACCGCGATGCCCGGCGTGTCGAAGGTGCCCACATACCCAGGGGCTGAGGGCAAGGTGGTCGCGAGGTTGACCACGCCGTTCATCAGCATGAGCGCGAAGAAGGGCACCCGAAAGTCGAAGGCGTGCATCACAAACCAATACTTCGCGGTCTCAAGCAGCCAAATCGAGACCGAGGTGACGAACACCATGAGGGCTTCCCAGGGCGAGCCCAACGCACGCAAGCCCTGCAAAAACGCGCGTCCAGGCTTCAGAATGCGCTCCTGCCACCGTGGGGGTAAAGGGGCCACCACACGCGTAAGCCAGGCCTCAGCCCGCTCCGGAAACATCCCGATCGCGAGAAAGAGGGCCAGCGCTCCCAAAAACGCGATGCTACCCCACAAGGCCAAGCTCTGCAAATCACCCACAAATCCCGACGCAGACCCCGCGAGCCGAGCCAATTCGGGCAGGTTCAAGAACACGAATCCCAGCATAACCACGCCGTCGTACACGCGTTCCACCAAGATGGTCGCTAAGGACGCGGACACCGGCACGCGGTATTTCTGCCGCAACAACACCGCGCGAATGACCTCCCCCGCGCGCGCGGGGAAAATGTTGTTGCCCATGTAGCCGATAGTCACGACCGGGAAGAGCTCGCGAGTCGGCACGTTGCGCACCGGGCGAAGCAAATAATGCCAGCGCCACGCGCGCAAGTAGAGGCCGACGAAATACACAGCGATGCCCGGCAGCAGCCAGCCGTAGCGCGCTGTGCGCAAAGCCTGCCAAACTTCGGCCAAATGCAACCCGCGCAGCGCGAGGTACAGGAACCCCGCGCTCACGCCCAGGCTCAAGATCCACGCCCAACGTCGTTTCATGGGGCCAAGTATACCAAGTCCAAAGGCCAGAGCCCCGGCTTCCCGATGGCGCTGGACATGCTTCCCCCCAGGGCGGCCCGAGGCTATGGGCGCGCTTCGCGTGCCGCAGGCGCTGCGGGCTGGAAGCCCGCGGTTAGCATGAAATTACGCGCGGATGGTTCGGCCCAACGCGTGGCGTGCGTAGGTGGGGAATTTCTAACGGGCGGATTCCGCCGCCCGCGAATCCCCGCGCCCCGTGGCCATGGGCGTGCTCGCGCGCCGCAGGCGCCGCGGGCTGGAAGCCCGCGGCTAGTATAAAATTGCGCGCGGATCACCCGCCCCAACGCGCGGGACCGCATGGCAGACGGCGAGGATAGCGGGCGGGTTTAGCCGCCCGCGTCCATGGCCGCATGGCCGACGGCGAGATGGGTTCAGCCGCCCGCGGGTCAAGCGCGGGTGGTGGGCGCGCTCGCGTGCCGCCCCGCCGCGGGCTGGAAGTCCGCGGCTAGCATAAAATTGCACGCGAGCTGGCTGGCCCAGCGCGGGGCGTACGGCAAATTTGTAGTGGGCGGGTTTAGCCGCCCGCGTCCATGGCCGCGTGGCCGACGGCGAGACGGGTTCCGCCGCCCGCGGCATGGGCTGCTACGAAATTGGCCTGCACCGAATGGGGGGACCAGCGGGCGACGACTAAGCCGGGTTCGCGAGCCCGCGCAGCGCGGCCTGCACGGCCTGGCGCAAGCGCGGGGTTTCCATCGCGAGGAGCGCGGGCAGGTCCAGTCCCAGGCGCTGTTGCACCGCGTCGATGGCCCGCAAGCCGAGGTAATAACCGCCTCGATAGCGGGTCACATCCGTCTCATCCCACATGGCGAACCAGTCGTTGGTCTCGGGGCTGGTGTCCCAGGCCGCGAGCGCGCGGCGGGCCATCTCGGGCTCCCGGCGCCGGCATTGGTCATACCACGCTCGCGCAAAATCGGGCGGCACATAATCGGCCCACAGCGCGGTGAGGTCGTCCAGGCCCAACAGGGCGCGCGTCCCCCAGGTCGCCACGCCCTCGGTGAGCAACTGCCGCCCCACGTGATGCTGTTCGGCCTCGGTACGGAAGTACAGCGCGGGCTGACGGGTGTAGTGCAGGCCGTGGAGCACCTCGTGGGTGACGAAGACATCCACCTGCAGGGGCGTGGCGTAGGCCTCGACCGGGAGCCAGACCACGAAGGCCTGAGCATCCGGGTCCCAAAACGCGTGGCCGTTGGTGGTCCCCTGGCCGACCAAGAGCACCACGGTCACCGGGTCATCAAGGCCCGCGGCCGCAAGCCGCGCGGCAATTTGGGGCAAGCGCGACCGCACCAAGGCCGCTTGATCGCGGATTTGGTGCTCCGGATAGGGCCCGTACGCGGCCCCGGGCATCCCCCAAAAGCGCTCGTAATGCTGAAACAGCGCGGGGTAACGCGCGCGGTAGGCGTCCGGGTCACCTTGCCAGCGGAGATAATCGGGCACGAGGTCGAGAATTTGCCAGGGCATGGCGGCGGTCGAAGGCCAAAGGCCGATACAGGGACCGCGGCGCGGGCGAATCAGGCCAACACGTGGACCCAGGGGAAGCGCCGGGCCACGGCCTTGGCCAGGCGTTGGTCCGCGGTCCAAAATTCCGCGTTCATGCGCCGCGCGAGGGCCAGGTAATGCGCGTCGTAGGCCGCGGGCAGGTTCAGCTCGTGCGCCAACGCGAGGGCCTCAAGATGCAGCTCG
>JAADEP010000106.1 GCA_013153335.1 Chloroflexota bacterium | reverse complement strand
AAGGTCGGCTTTACCTCCTCTAAGAAACGGCGAAAAAGGGAAGGAGGCTTCCTTTGCTCCCTCCCCACCGGTGTTGGAACGATCACAGTCTCGCCCACCTATTGACGCTGCGGGGGGCTCGCGCTATACTACATAACGACCGTGGGCATGTGGCGGAATTGGCAGACGCGCATGACTTAGGATCATGTCCCGTAACGGGGTGTGGGTTCGAGTCCCACCATGCCCACCAAGGCGGGGGCCCAGGCTCGGGCCCCTTTTCGTTTTGCAGGCGCAATCAGGATAAGGCAGGATGGCTACGTCGCGTTTCGTTGCTCCTCCGGCTGCGGAGACCGAGGTTTGGGAATATGCCCGCGGGCGCTGGCAACGGCGTTCGCGCGCGGTGCCGCGCGAGGTCGCATGGCAGCTTTGGCTCAACGGGCGGCCTTGGAGTACGTTGTTGGCCAGTCCCCATGAACCGACGATGTTGGCCCTGGGGTATTTGGCCAACGAAGGGGTGCTGCACCATCGGGATCAGGTTTGGGATATCCACGTCGTGGCCCCGAACCTGTGGGTCTGGTTGGCGGGCGCGGCCCCGGCCTCTCGGCCCCAGGTGCGTACCACGGGATGTGGGCAGGCTTGGACTTCGGCCGCGCCCGAGCCGGACCCGGCTGGGACTCGCGCCCAAGCCCCCGCGCGCGCGTGCGTCGACCCCGAGCGCGTGCTCGCATGGATGCGGACTATGGCGCGGGAGGCCCGGGGCTACGCGGTGTCCGGCGGGTTGCACGCGGCCGCGTTGGTACATCCCCAAGCGGGGTTGCGGCATTTGGCCGAGGATGTAGGGCGGCACAACGCGGTTGACCGGCTGCGCGGCTGGGCCTTGTGGACGGGGCATCCAACCCAGGGGCATTGGCTGTTGGTCAGCGGTCGGATCTCGTCCGAAATGGTGACCAAAGCCGTGGCCATGGGGGTGGCCCTGTTGGTGAGCCGTACCGCGGCCACGGCCCGGGCTTTGCGCTTGGCCCGGGGCTACGGCTTGCCCGTGATCACCTACGCGCGGGGCGGTCGGCTGCGCGCTTATGGGCTTTCGCCCTGCGATGCAGCCCAGACCCAATCGCCGATGCTTTCGTCCACGATGACCAAGTAGCGGCCTTCCTCATACACCCGGGTGCGCAAAAGCCGAATGCGATTCGGCGGCCAATAGATCAACACCGCCCGGCCGATAATTTGGTCGATGGGCACGGGGCCTAAGGAATGCGAATCGGTCGAGTGGTTGCGGTTGTCGCCCAAGACAAACACGTGCCCCTCAGGCACCCGCCAATAGCCGGAATAGCGAGGGCGCTCAACCACGTAGGATTCCCGGAGCGGACGGTTGTTGATGTAGATCGTGCCGTTTTGGATGAGGATTTCGTCGCCCGGCAGCCCGATCACGCGCTTGATGTAGTCCTCATGGCCCCCATTATTGGGGTGAAAGACCACAATATCGCCCCGCTGCGGAAGCCGGCCAAAGCGATACGCCATCCGATTGACCAAAACCCATTCCCCGCCGCGAAAGGTGGGGACCATGCTATACCCGTACACCCGGATGCGAGCAGTCAGGGTGTTGAGCAGTAGGTAGAACGCGAAGCTTAAGAAGAGGGTGTAAAAGACTTCGCGCAGAAAGCCCATGAAGCGCGAGCCCCACGAGGGCCTGGACGCCGGGGCCTCGGGCTCGGCCATGGGCGCGAGCCCATCCTCGTGCGCGACCGCTTCGGGTTCGTCTGGGGGGAAGTCGGGCGGGAGGGGCGCGGTTTCGTCCGCGGGCCAGTCCTCGGCGGGGACCTCGAGAAGCTCGCCGTCGTTTTCGTCCGCCCGATCGGGCATGGCGGATGGGCTCGCCAACGGTTCGTCGTGGGTCGGCATCATGACACTCCTCAGGTCTATTTCCGTGATGAGGCTATAGCGCGCAACGGAATTTCGACCTTGGGGTTTTCGCGAATGCATACTGTGATGTAGGACGAGCGACGTTTGACAAGGTTACATCAAACAGCCGCCCGAGATTATACCACCGTGGTATAATCTCCGATGCAAGTCCTTCCTTTCATCCTCGCGAGGCCGGCCTATGTCCACATCCCAAATCCTTCAGCAAGTGTTCAACGCACTTCAGTTGGGAAGTTTCTACGCGCTCATCGCCCTGGGCTACAGCATGGTTTACAGCATCCTGATGTTGTTCAACTTCGCCCATGGCGATGTCTTCATGGTCGCGACGTACATCGGCTACGGCATCGCGACCTTGCTTTTGAGCTTGGCCGCGAGCATGGCCTTCAACTTGCCGGGTTGGGTGACCTTCACCCTGACTCTGCTTTTGACCATGTTCGTGGCCTCTTTCGTCGGTGTCTTGGTCGAGCTGGTGGCCTACCGTCCCTTGCGCGACGCCCCCCGGGCCTCGGCCGCGATTACCGGCTTGATGGTGGGGATTTTCCTGGAAACCGCGGTCCTCACCCTGGTGGGCGCGAGCAACCTGAACTTCCCGGAACTCATCAAGCCTACCACCTATCGCATCGGCAGCGTCTACATCACCAACATCAAGGTTTTGACCTTGATTCTTTCCTTTGGCTTGATGATATTGCTGCACCTCTTCATTCAAAAGACAAAAATTGGCATGGCCATGCGCGCCATGTCGTATGACTACGCGGTGATCCCCTTGATGGGCGTGCCGCTCAACACCATCATTTCGTTCACCTTTGCTTTGGGTTCTGCCTTGGCCGGCGCGGCCGGGGTGCTTTATGGCATGGCGTACCCGGTGCTCAACCCATACATGGGCGTGCTTGTGGGTTGGAAGGCCTTTGTCGCGGCCATTTTGGGCGGTCGCGGCTCCATCTTGGGCGCGGTGTTGGGCGGGTTCCTCTTGGGCGCGATTGAGATCCTGGTCGCGGCCGTGTTCACCTCAACCTTGCGGGATCTGATCGCCTATTCGATTGTCCTGCTCATCCTCACCTTCCGACCTTATGGCTTGTTCGGCGAGGAGCACAGCGCGCGCTTGCGGCTGTAGCCCCCGACCGACAGCTTTGGGAAAAGGATAGACACGATGAAGGCATGGTTCCAGCGATTGCGGCGCATGTATGCGGATACTCCGCTTACAGCTTGGATGTTGGGCGCGTTGGTCGCGGTCGGCGTTGAATGGTTCTTCGGCGCGGACTTGGCGGCCATCCTGGGCCTGGGCACGCCGCCCTCGTTCTTCGGCCTTTCGATTTTGCTCGACAAAACCCGGTTCATGCTCATCCCCGGGGTGTTGCTCTATGTCATCCTGGTCTACCTGCTGCCGACCTTCCTTGTGGCTAAGGTGGTGACGCCCTGGGCCCGGATGCTCGAGGACCGCCTGCCCCCGCGTGTCTATGTCATCTTTTCCCTCGCCTTCCTCTATCTCATCATGCATCTTTGGAGCCTGGGGAGCGACTACCGGCTTTTGGTGCTTCGGCTGTTGGGGATCAACATCATTTTGACCCTGAGCCTGAACCTGGTTAACGGCTGGATGGGCGAGTTCTCGGTCGCGGTCGCGGGCTTTATGGCCGTGGGCGCGTATGTGGCCTCGATCCTCATGGTGTGGGGCTTTGTGAACGACGACGTGTTCGGCCCGGCTGTGTTCCCCGAATCGTGGGCGCCCTTCGCGTTCCCGGTGGTGCTCATCATCGCGGGCGCGGTGACCGCTGTGACCGCGCTCTTGGTCGCGATCCCCTCTTTCCGCACCCGGGGCGATTATCTGGCCATCATCACGTTGGCCTATCTGTTCATCGTCAAGAGCACGTTTGAGAACCTGGACTTCATCGGCGGCCCGCGCGGGTTCATGAACCAACCCAAGGTCGCGGAGCAGCTATGGGTGGTCTTCATCTGGGTGGTGCTCGCGATTTGGACCATCCGCAATTATGTGACGTCGACCTATGGCAAAGCGACCAGCGCGGTACGGGATAACGAGCTCGCGGCCGAAATGATGACCGTGGACACGCGCAAGGTCAAGACCATCGCGTTCTTGACCCACGCGTTTTGGTCCGGCGTCGCGGGCGGTCTGTACGCCCACGTGCTGGGCTACATCAACCCGTCCAGCTTCGGGTTGGTCAAGTCGGCCGAAATTTTGGGCATGCTCTATTTGGGCGGCCTGAACTCGGTCACGGGTTCGGTCTTGGGTGCGGTGCTGTTCACCTTGCTTAGCGAAATCCTGCGGCCCTTGCGCCGGGCCAAGTGGATCGTCATTCCCATCATCCTCATCGTGGTGATGATCAAACGGCCGCGGGGCTTGCTCGGCTTCCAAGAGCTCCAGATACCCTTCTTCCGCCGTCGCCAGGCGCGCGAACGCGCGCAAGGCCCATCCTCGGGCCCGGGGCGCGGGCAGGAGGCTCAGGCATGACGCAACCCATCCTTGAGATTCGCAATCTCACCCATTACTTCGGCGGTTTGCGCGCGGTCCACAACTTCAACACCCGCATCATGCCCGGCGAGATCCGCGGGCTCAT
>JAADEP010000141.1 GCA_013153335.1 Chloroflexota bacterium | reverse complement strand
CCAAAACCCGGCCATCCGCACCGATCAACAACGCGCCTCGAAGGTAAAGGGGCTCGATCTCCAGACGGAAGTTTCGGTTGCGCTGGGCACTACTTGGGATTTGCCCTGTACGGACCAAAGTCGTGAGCCAAGCCCGGGCTTGCGCCTGATCCGGAGGCTGCTCGCTCAAAGCAGGAGCCAGGTCACTCGCGGCTTCGGTCAGCACAGGAACCAGGACCGTGGCCAGGGTGTCGGGCGAAGTCAAGAGATAGACCGCGACAAGCAGCGCGACGAGCTCCACCAAAAGAATAGCTGCTGTGGTCACCAGGGTATACGACAAGGTCAATTTCCAACGAAGCGACATCCCTTCCCCCAGCGCGCTCTACTAGGGCGGACGGGCCGGGGCAACCCGAAACCCGTCCGCCCTCATAAAGTATCAGCCCGTGATGTCTTGGCGTCGGAAGGCCCACCACGCGGCGCCCAGCCCGAAAAGCGCGTAGCCAAGCAACAGCGCGCAAGCAAGCCCGGGCTCCACGAGCTCGAACTGGGTGGTTTGGGCCACCCCGGCTTGAAACTCGGCCCCATGTTCGACGAAGTTCAGAGCTGCATTGGCCAACAAGCTGGGCAGGAACCGGGCCACACGAGCCAAGTCGGGCGAGGCCAGCAAGAGCACTTCCACCGCCAAATTTTCGACAAGTAAACTATACCCCAACCCGACGCCGGTCGCAATCAGGGTGGAACGAGTGAGCACCGCGACGAACACGGTCAGCGACGCGTACGGCAGCAAGGTTATCCAGGCCACCAAGAACCCCCGCACCATCTCACCCCAGGGCAGCTCGCCCCAGGGAAGCTGCCCGAGGGTATGAAGCGTGTAGGCTCCCGTGACGATGCCCCCGGTCAAAAGCGCGGTAAGGACCAAAAGTCCCAGGGCGGCGGCCAACGCCGCGGCTTTGGCCAAGAGATAAGACCCTCGAGCGACGCCTCGGCTGAGCCATACATGCACCGTACGCCAGGGGTACTCCTGGGCCACCAGCGCGGCCGCGAGCACGACCGCGAACAGGCCGCCCAATTCCCCGCCGTTGACAAAGGTGAACGCGTTCAGAAGCCCTTGCGGCCAGCGCATCGCGTCGCGCATGGCCTCCAGCGCCTCGGGCGGCAGGTCGTGACCTTGGGGTTGGGCCAGAACCGCCATCAACGCGATATGGATGGCCAGGATCAGGACCGCCAAAACCGCCATCTCACCCCATAGCAGCATCCGACCCGACAATTTGCGCCACTCAATCGAGAAGAGCCTTGGGAACATGCGTGCCTCCTTCGCCGTCAAAACTCGGACATGACGTTGCTTCGCACCAACGGCTTTCCGTCATCGCGCCGGACTGCGCCCTTGCTGCAAGCTCATCCGCGCGCGGCCTCGGGCTCCCGCACCACGGCCATGAACACTTCCTCCAAATCGCGGCGCTGGGCAAGAAGCTCGGCGACCGGGCCTTGGGCTACGATACGACCGCGATGGAGGATGGCGACCCGGTCGCAGATCTGCTCGACCTCGTGCAGGAGGTGACTGCTGAGGAAAATGGTCACGCCCTGCGCGGCCAGTTCGCGCAACAGACGCCGCATTTCCGCCATTCCGATGGGGTCCAAGCCGTTCGTGGGCTCGTCCAAAATGAGGAGCTTAGGCTCATGCAAGAGCGCGGCCGCCAAACCCAAACGCTGCTTCATCCCCGTGGAATAGGTCTTGACCTTGCGTCGCGCCGCGCTCGCATCCAGCCCAACCAAAGCCAAGACTTCGTCAATACGCGCCGCCCCAACCTGGGGATACAACCGGGCCAACAGGCGCAAGTTGGCCCGACCCGAAAGGTAAGGGTAGAACCCCGGGGCTCCGACCAGCGCCCCCACCTGGCGCAACGCGGCCGTGCGCATCGGAGTGACCTCCTGCCCAAAGACCTCGACCCGGCCCCGAGTCGGCCACAAAAGCCCAAGGATCATCCCGATGGTCGTGGTCTTGCCCGCGCCGTTGGGGCCAAGAAACCCGAAACATTCGCCCGGATAGACGTCGAGATCCAGACCGTCCACCGCGCGGACCGAACCGTAATCCTTGGTGAGTTTCTCTAAGTGCAAGACAGGCGTTGCCGTCATCGTTCGCCTCCTTTTCCCTGTGCTATTTCCAGTTTAGTGGAACGCGACTCGTTGCACATCGTCCCCCGGGTCGATTTGGCCTCGTCCTCCAGACCGATTTGGCCTTCGGCCCAAACTCGGTCGCAAGGACGATGCGTGCCCCGGCTCGCGGGGCTATAATGCGAATACCCAAACCAATCGCTTGGAAGGAGGGAGGGTGCGATGACCGATAGGCATCACGAGTGGCAGGCCCTGGTGCAATCGTGGGAAGCCGAACTCGGGCCCGAGACCCTGACCCAGGCCCGTTATCGCTTACGGATGCGGGTGTTGCGCTTTGGGCTAAATTTGGTCACGGCCTCGGTTTTGGCCGCGCTGTGGTTGTTCACCGGCTGGGCCGTCGCGCTACGGGATGCGCTCCAGGCGAACGCATCCTGGGTGCGCACGTGGCTTTACATCTTGCTCTTGAGCGCGCTGTCAGGCGTGCTCACCTTTCCGTTGACCTGGTGGTTTGAGTTTCGCGTCGAGCAACGCTTGGGCATGATGCGCCAATCCTTTTGGGGATGGCTCTTGGACCAACTGAAGCAGGGGGCACTAAGCTTGCTGATCCAGAGCCTCTGGCTTTCGGGGTTGTATGTGGTGTTCCGACGGTGGCCGGACCGATGGCTCTTGGGCGTGAGCCTCGGCGTCCTCTTATTCCTCGCGGTGTTTTACCTGCTGCAGCCCCTGTTCCTGCGTTTGCGTTACAAAGCCGAACCCTTTAACGACCCCGAGCTCCGCGCGCAACTCGAGGACCTGTTCGCCCGTGCCGGGGTGCCGTTTGGCGGGCTGGCGGTCTTGCGAGTCGGTGAAAAGACCGCGCGAGCTACAGCCGCGTTGGTCCCCCACGGGGCGGGTACGCGGGTGGTGCTCTTCGACACCTTGCTCGAAGCCCTAAGCCCCCGGGCCGTGGTCGCGGTGGTGGCGCACGAACTGGGGCACAAAGTCCACCGGGACATGCTCAAGCTTATGGCTTTGTTCGCTGTGGCCTTAATAGCTGCCCTGAGCGTGGGTTACAAGGTTTTGGTTGCATTGGGCGATTGGGATGGGCTCGAGGGCCCGACCGACGTGGCCACGCTGCCCCTCTTATGGCTCATCCTCGCGTGGCTCGGCGCGGGGCTGCAGATCCTGTTCAACGCGTTCTCACGCCGGCAGGAGTTCGCGGCCGACGCGTACGCCCTGACGTTGACCCAGGACCCCGAAGCGCTGGAAGAAGCCTTTCGCGTATTGGCGCGCTTGAACAAAGCCCTGCCGCAACCGCCTTTGTGGGTCGAACGCCTGCTCGACAGCCACCCCAGCCTGGCCCGACGCGTTTGGGCCCTCCGCCAACGCGCGGCGTCTGTGGGGAGCAGAGGGGCAGGAGGCGGGTGAGCAGAAAGCGAAAAGCTGGAAGCGGGTGAGCAGGGAGTATGGATTTTGGCGAAGTTGGTGGTTTGAAGTTGGAGGTTGGCGATAAAAGTCGGCAGTTTGCGGTCAAAAGTCGACAGATAAGCCAACCACCAACCTCTAACCTCAAACTTCCTCCCTACTCCTTGCTATTTGCTTCCCGCTCTCCTGCCGACTGTCGACTACCGACTATCAACTGGCCGACTGGCCCTCACGGCCACCACCGCGTCACATCGAGGATGGCCTGTGCGGTCTCGACCAGCGCCTCGGGGCCGCCCAGTTTGGCGATGACAGGGCGCAACGCGGGGATGTCCGCGAGCAAGTCCTGACGCGTGCGCCGGGCCAAGATGGGGAGGGTCTCGCGCCACAGGGAGTACAGTGTGTGCAGCGGCAACTCAGCCAGCCGCGGCGCCAACGCCGCCAGCACGCTCAAACGGTAGTGCGTCCACTGAATCGCCTGGGCAGCGCGCAAGGCTTCAATCAACACTCCCTCCGGCAACCATGGCGCCAACGCCGCTAGCGCTCGCGCGCGAACATCCGGGTCCCCAATCCCCTGCGCCGCACTTAGGGCCTCGGCCAAGACTTGCGCCCGTTGTCCCTCCGGCAGGTGCGGCGCTAGGACTGCCAGCGCTTCCACTCGGCCCCAATCCCGCCCAATCCCCCGCGCCGCATCTAGAGCCTCGGCTAGGGCTTGAGCCCGCTGCTCCTCGGGCAAGTGCGGCGCCAACGCCGCCAGCGCTCGCGCCCGGGCCCACTCGTCCCCAATCCCCCGCGCCGCATCCAGGGCCTTGTGCAGCAGTTCCTCCGGCAGGTGCAGCGCCAACGCCGCCAGCGCCTCCGCTCGGTACCGCTCGTCCCCAATCCCCTGCGCCGCATCCAGAGCCTTGGCCGGATAGCCCGCTTCGGCTAACTTCGGCGCCAACGCCGCCAGTGCTTCCGCTCGGTGCTCCGCATCCCCAATC
>JAADEP010000214.1 GCA_013153335.1 Chloroflexota bacterium | reverse complement strand
GCTCAAGGCGCGTTGTGCCTTACTCAACGGTGACAGCCCTCTTCGCCTTCCTCTCGCCACGTGACCGTTTCTACAACATTTGCGTGCACCCGCGGCGCCCAAGGGTAGAAGCTGAGGAGCGACGCCCCGGTGCTCAAGGCCCGCCCTGTCTGGCTCAACGGCGGCAGCCCCTTGCACCTTCCCCGCGCCGCTTGACATTTCTACAACATTGGCGTGCACTCCCTTTCTATCATTCATTCGAGCTAACGAGTGGGAATGGTACAATTGCCCCAAGCCTCAGGGGAGGTTTGGGAACATGGATTGGGTAGCTCGGTTGGCAGAGGAGCGCATCCGTCGGGCCCGGGAAGAGGGCACGCTCTCGAGTTCTCGCTATCACGGGCGCAGGGTGCCCCTGGAGCCCGAAAACCCCTACTTGCCCAAAACGTGGTGGGCCGCGTTTCATCTTTTGCAGACCCACGACCTTACGCCCCCTTGGATTTGGCGCGGCCAACAAATTCGCCAGGCTATTGCCGCGTGGCGCCGGCAGCTCCGCCAAACGTTGGCTTATATCCCGGCTCATGACCCGCGGCGAGCGCAGGCCCTGCGCAGCCTGCAGCAATCCCTGGCGCGCATCAACGCCTTTATCCGAGATTACAACCTCGAGCGCCCCTTCGGCAGCACGCCCCTCACGCCCTTGGACTGGGAAGCTGAGCTCCGCCAGGCGCAACAGGAGATGGCATGAGCCAAGCCCTCTACCGCCGTTGGCGCCCTCGGCGCTGGGAGGATATGGTCGGCCAAGAGGCCGTGGTACGTACCTTGCGCCACGCGATTCAGACCGGGCGCATCGCCCACGCGTATCTCTTCGCCGGACCGCGGGGCACGGGCAAAACCACCACCGCACGGCTCATGGCCAAAGCCCTCAACTGCGAGCATCCCGACCCCGAACAACGCCCCTGCGACCAATGCCGGGTGTGCCGCGCCATCAACGAAGGCCGCTTTGTCGACCTCATTGAGATTGACGCGGCCTCGCACACCAGCGTGGACGACGTACGCGCCCTGCGCGACAAAATCCATTACAGCCCCGCCGAAGGTCGGTATAAGGTCTACATCATCGACGAAGTGCATATGCTCTCGACCGCGGCCTTCAACGCGCTCCTCAAAACCCTTGAAGAGCCGCCCGACCACGCGATTTTCATCCTGGCCACGACCGAGCCCCACAAAATTCCCGCGACCGTGCGCTCAAGATGCCAGTTCTACCCTTTCCGGCCCATTCCCCTGGACAAGATGGTGGCCTACTTGCGGCGCATTGCGGAGGCTGAGGGCATTGTCATCGACGAAGACGCGCTGCGGTACATCGCGCGACAGGGGAACGGCAGCCTGCGCGACGCGATCTCACTGCTCGACCAACTGGCCTCCGCGGGCGAACCCATCACCCTGGCCTTGGTCCAACGCCTTTTGGGGACCGTGCCCGAAGAGGCTATCGAAGCCCTGCTGACTGCATTGGTGCAAGGGGATACCACAACCGCATTGGCCCAAGTTCAAGCGCTGCTCGATCAAGGTACCGACGCGCGTCAAATCGCGCGGCGTCTGGTCGAATGGCTGCGCCAGTGGTTGCGCATGCGATTGGCCGGACCGGACGCGGCCGACGCACTCACGCCCGAACAGCGAGCCCGTTGGGCCGACGTCGTGCAAACCCTGCCGGCCGAGACCCTGGTGCGATGGATCCGGCTCTTTCAGCGCGCGAGCGCGGAAGCCCGAACGATGGAACCCGGACTCGCGCTGGAGCTGGCCGTCACCGAAGCTCTGTTGGGCCCCGCGCCCGCGCGGGCCCAAACCTCGGCCCAACCCAACCCCGCGACGCGGGGCCAACCCGCGGCGCGCCCGTCGCCATCCTCACAGCCCCAGGCCGCAGCGACCCAACCGGCCCCTCCGCGTTCGGCTTCAGCGACCACACCAGCGTCGCCGTCACCCCCGTCGAGCCCCCACCCCCCGAAGGATGGCGCGCGCCACGAAACGCCCTCTGCTGCGCCAGACCAAGGCGCAACCCCCTCAAGGGCTACACGCAGTGAGGCGCCCCAACCCACCAGTGCAGCCGCTACACCGCGCGCGCCCTCCCTCGAGGCCATCCAGGCCCGGTGGCCCGAAGTGCTGCAATACATCCGGACCTACGTGCGAACGCACAAACGGTCCCACGAACTGCCCGCGTTGGTGCAACGGCTCAGCCCCTACACCGTGCGCCAGGGCACCCTGATTCTGGCCATGCCCAGCCGGGTGCTCGCGCGGCGCATGGATGTGCCGGAGCGGCGCGCTTTGCTCAATCAAGCCTTCGTCCACGTATTTGGGCACACCTTCCCATGGCGTATCGAGGTCATTTCTCATGATCAAGGGGATGTGCCCGAACACCCCGTGCTGCGCGCCTTGCACGAACTCGGAGGCCGCATCCAGCCTCTGGGGCCCGACGACGAGCCGTCCCCAGCCCCTTAAAAGCCAAAGGCGGACGGCACAATGCCATCCGCCTTCGTCCTCTCCTCCGGTGGGATTTGCCAATGGGTTCAGTCGCCCGCGGCCGCGGTGGCTGCTGGAGCGACCGGGTTGCGTTCCCCGCGCAAGATGCGCTGCAACATCTCTTCGGGCGTGGGCATCTTGGTCTTGGGTCGCCACACCGATGCCCGAACGATGATTTGCAGCATAAGCAGGTCGTACGCGGCCCAGAACGCGTTGATGGTCACGCCGGTCCAGTCGTTGCGCCAGCCCACAATCAGGCCAAAGATGGCGTAAAGCAGGCTGATGACCAGGAGCACCATGATGGCAAGCTGAGGCCAGACCAGGCCGATGTAAACCCCTTCGCGGCGGCTCTTGGGCGTCACCTGGAACTGGATACGCTGCCCGCTGAAGGCCGCGATCACGGCCCGGATCCACACCGGGAACAGGGCCAGGCTGTATTGCTCCCCGCGCCAGGTGTTCAGGCCCCATCCAACGACCAGGAAAAGCAGTTGATTCACCGCTAAGTACGGCCCGATCCGCCACAGGAACTCGCTGGCAAAGGAAACCACGGGCGCGATCTTGAAGAGCAGGTAGATGACCGGCGAGAGCAAATACACAATGCTCGCGAAGCCAGAGAAGTAGCTATACACGGTCATGAAATACTGCAACCGCTGCGCCCAGGTGAGGCCCGGCTTGGTCAAGGGGTTGTGGCGCAAGAACACCTGAATCGTCCCCACCGCCCAGCGAAAGCGCTGTTGCAGCGCGCTGCCCAGGTCTTCGGGCGCCAGGCCATAAGCCAAAATCTCTGGATGGAACACCGACTTCCAGCCCAGCGCGTGCAGCTGTAGCGCGGTCGCCATATCTTCGGTCACGGTGAGCACGTCAATGGGGAAGAGGTCCAGCGCCTCGTTGGTCTCGAGCTGCAAGGCTTGCAGCGTTTCAGGGTCTAAGCCTAACACCTCGGGCGGCGGCGCGACCAAGCCGGCCAGCTCGCTCGCCAGCACGTTGAGGCCCTGTTCAATGGCCTTGCGAGTGTCGCGCACCACCTCCAGGGCCATGACCCGCCGCGCGGCCGTATGGGCCGGTGCGATGGCCCGCAGCAGCGCTTCGGCCCGTTTAGGGCTATAGCGCCACACCTTGCCCGCCTCAGACGGCGAGATGCCCTGCCGTTGCGCCTCGAGGGCCTCCAGCTCGGCTAGATCGCGGGCAATGGCCTTGAGGTCCTCGAGCACGATCTCGCGTTGAATTTCCTGGACGACCTGGTTGAAGTCGCGCAACACCTCTTCCAGAGGCCGGTTGGCTCGCAGGTCCGCGGCCGCTTTCTTCGCGGCCTCTGAGATGCGGCGGGCGAAACGCCGATAGCGCCGCGGGATGCGGATCTTGCCCGTTGCCATATCGACGGGCAAGCGCGCCAGCGAGCGGAGCACCCGCTTTTCCATATCCTGCACATAGCGGATGACGCCCAAGTGCATGAGCGCATCCCGGCGCAGCACCGCGTTGGTGCCGCAGAAGAAGGCCGCGTTCCACCCATCCTTACCTTGCTGGATGGGCCCGTAGAACAACGGCGCTTGGCTCGCGAAGGGGTCCTCGGGCGGCACGTTGTAGAAGTATTGCGGCGTTTGCACGAACGCGACCCGAGGATCGCGGAAGTATCCCATAACCCGATCGAGGATCTCGGGCGTGGGGATTTGGTCCGCGTCGAGCATGAGGATGAAATCGCCCGAAGTGCGCATGAGCGCGTTGTTCACGTTCCCGGCTTTGGCGTAGCGAGGGCGCCCTTCCCACTCAGGGCCTCGGGTGAGATAAATCGCGCCCAGCTCTTCGCACATCTTGCGGACTTCGGGCCGGTTCCCGTCGTCCAAGACATACGTCTTGTGCGGGTAACGGATGCGGACCGCGGCCTCGACCGTCGGACGCAAGACCTCCAAGGGCTCCTGGTATGTGGTGATGAACACGTCGACCGTCTGCCCTTGCAACGGAGGCGGAGCCTTGCGGTACACCATGCGCCAGATCGTATGGATGAAAAGCAGCGTTCCGATGAAGGAATAGGTTTCGGCCATGAGCAGCGGCAAGGCGAACCACAAGGCCTGATAGTTGATGGAGTTGGTGTAGCGGTAATAGAAGTAGTAGAGGCCCAAAATGATATCTGTTACCGCGATAACCCGCACGATCCACAGCTTCACCCGGAAACGCTCCTCCGGGTCCTCGGGCAGCCAGCGCCCGAGCCACTCCACAAAGCGATTCACCCCTCGCACAAAGAGGCGAGTGCACGCGGAAGGATTAATGTTTAACTTCATGGCCCAACACCCACGACACCAGCCCGAACAGGGCTGAGAATTTTTGTGAGAGGTCGAACAAGAAGACGAACGCCAACGGGTAAATCACCCGGGGATAGCGGTAGAACAAGCGCACCACGAAATCCCACAGCACGCTGATGTGGCGCTCGAAGAAGATCACCACCGCGAGGGCCGTCCAGCCGACCAGCGCGCCGCCGAGCATGTCGCTCGGCCAGTGGAAGCCCAGGCCGACCCGCAGCACCGAGAAGTACAGCGCGACCAGGCCCGCGATCCAGCCCAAGCGGCGGGAGACCGTGAAGATCGCGCCCGCGATGACGAACAACAACACCGCGTGGTCGCTAGGGAACGCGCCCTGCAGCTCCAACGAACTCCGCACATATTCCCATGCCTGGGGCGGGATGGGCACCTGCAGGGGAGCCACGGCCACGGGCCGCAAGCGTGGGATCACGTCTTGCAGGGCCCGAGCGCCGAAGAACCCACCGACCAAGGCGATG
This sequence comes from Chloroflexota bacterium, assembly GCA_013153335.1. GTDB lineage: Bacteria > Chloroflexota > Anaerolineae > Anaerolineales > DRMV01 > JAADEN01. The sequence continues at coordinate 13,919 of JAADEP010000214.1, read as the reverse complement.
ATGGTGCTGAGTACGCGGCGCCGGCTCTCCCAGCGGCTGAGCCGATAGCGCACCGGCACCATACCCTCGTCGCCCCAGAACCACATCCACGCCAAGGCTACCGCAGCCAAAATCCAGGGCACTCGATGGGAGACCTCCAGGGCTTTGTAGAAGCTGCGAGGGCTGCGTGCGACCCACTCGTTGGCCCAGCGTAAAAGCTGGGTATCAATCTTGAGGATCCACTGCAGCAGCCATACGCTCCATGTGGTCATGCCATCCTCCTCATCCTCTCCAACCCATGCTCCCGCGCTTCTCGATTAGCCCGGAACGTGGAAGCCAAACAAGATGGTCAGGATTGCGAAAAGCCAAGCAAAGCGCTGCGTGATGTCCAGCAACACCAGCATGCCAAAGCCATACATCCAAGCCGGCTGCTGGTCGAAGAGCTGCAGGATGGGGTTGATGAACCAGCGCATTCGGTCGCGCAAGGCGTACGCGATGGCCACGCCCATCCAACCAATGGCATACCCTGCGATGATGTCCGTCGGGTAGTGATAGCCCAGGGCGATCCGCAGCGCCGCGAAGAATAAGGTAGCCAAGGTCCCCACGGCTCCTAACCAGGGCGAGAGCAAGAAGAGCCCGGCCGAGACCGCTCCCCAGAAGGCGGTATGGTCACTGGGGAAGGCCTTGCCCGTGCCCACGGCCTCGACCACTTTCTGCCATTTCTCCGGAGGCATGAGGACCTGGAGCTCCATCCATGCCAAAGGACGCGGCCGGTCCCAGAGCGCCATCAAGATGCGGGCAGCGATGAAGGCCAGCGCTGCCCCCAACAAGATGGTCACCACAACCACCCGGTTGCGGTAGACCGGGTCCTGGGTCTCGTCCATGCGGTTCATGCGTTCCCCATGGACGAACCAGAGGGCCACAAAGACCGCACTGCACAAGACCCAGGGAACCCGGTCACTCAGGAACAAGGCCGCGAAGAAGGTTCGCTCGCTTTGAGCGATGAGGTGGTTGAGCCATTGAACCAGGGTGTAGTCCCACAGAAACATCGCGGCCTCCTCTTCCGCAACACGTGCCAGGCGCAACTATTGCCGAGCCATGCGCCGGCGAGCGTAGAAGATGATGCCCCAGATAGCCAGCGCGGCCAACACCAGGACCACGGTCACCACCACCCACGGCTCAGGCCGCGGCAGCAGGGGTTCGCGTTCGACGCGCGGCTCGATGTTGGGGATCTGCTTCTCCCGATACAACGGCCAGGTGTTGCCATCCTCGTCGACCAAGGCGGCCCACACGCCCGGCTCGTTGACCGGCGGCACCTCGGCCAGCAGGGCCTCGATGGCTCGTTGCGCGCCTTCGTCCGTCAGGCCAAAGGCCATGAGCACCACCCGCTTGGGGTTCCAGGGCGAAGCGCCTTCTCGCAGCAAGCCCTGGCGGTTGTTCTGCAGCGCGGTGTAAATGCCCTGCTCGCCCCGATAGCCCGGCAGCGGCCCCAGCTTATCCAGCAGGGTGCGGATCAAGGACTGCCGAGCCTCGCTCCCCAGTACGATCAGGTTGCGTTCCTTGAGGCCGTCCTCGGTCACCTGATCCGCGGTGAGCACGCTCATGGTGAAGTTGCGCAGGTCCACATAATTGGCCAACTGGGCAATGATCTCCAGGCCATAGGCCATCTCATCCCGCGTGGGCTGTTGCGGCACAATGACCCAGGTCGGATCGCCCTCTTCCACGCTCACAAAGGGGTACGGATAGACCTGGATGTCAGGCAAGGTGAAGTACACGTGCGGCGTGACGAAGAAGGAATCGGAGCGGATGATGGTCCAACCCGCGTCGGGGTGGGTTTGCTCGCAGTTGCGCTCTTGCAGGTAGTTCGCGACCTCAAAGCGCACCGTGAACCGCGGGTCGATCTCGCCCTTGGGCGTGCGGTTGAGGCGCACAATGGGCAGCTCGAAGGTCACTTCGTTTTGGTCGAAGTCCGGGCCCGTGCGCACCGTGCCCACCGGCACGTCGTTGATGAAGACCGCGACGTAGGCTTCGCGCGAGGTCAGGGCCGGGCTGGCTTCATAGCGCAGGGTCAGTTGGGAACCCTTATCCAACACCCAGCCGGGCGGGCGCTTGAAGTAGTAGCGCACGTCGTGCACCCCCGCGCCATCCACGCGGCGGTCATCCTTGCCCAATTGGGCGAACGTGGTGGTCTCGGTGGTCCAGGGCGGAGGCGGGAAAGGATCGGCCAAGGGCATAGCCCCGGTCACCGAAGCCGTTTCGCCCCGCAGGGTGCGATAGGTGGGGCGATGGGCAAAGGCCTCGCCCGCCTTGGCCAGGGCTTCGACCGTCGCGCCCGAGAGGATGAGCATATAGCGGTGCGGCTGGGCGGGCGACGGCAGGAATTGGATCACGCCTTCCTGATTGGGGATGGGTTGGCCGGTGGTGTCGATGAACTGTCGGCCATCCCAGCGCATGGGCAGCTCGTTGCCATGCATGACCAGCCAGGGTTGGCGGTCGGGCGTGCCGACGATCACGATTTGCGCGTCGCCGGCGCGCAGGGGGTCGAAGGTTGAGGACCACTCGACCCGGATGGGCGGCTGGGTGCCGCTATCCGCGCCCAGGCGAGCGGCCACGGCAGAAGCGACCTGCAGCTCGACCCGGGTGGGATTGTCGGGCAACACGAACAGGATGGACGGCATGGTCGTGGTCTTGTACATGGAAGCCGCGGAGACGACCATGAGGTCAGCGACCTGGCTGAGGTCGGGCTCGGCCTCGCGCCATTGGGGCTCGAGGTAGAGGCGGGTGCGCTCGGCCGAGATCTTGACCCACTGGGCCGGGTTGACGGTCTCTTCACATTCGTCATCGGTGATGCGCAGGTAGCCCCGGAAGGACAGGGTAAACCCAGGGGGCTGGAGCAAACGCTCGGGGATAACGACCCGCTCGACGTGCCATTGGCCATCGGCAGCGGGGTGGAAGCTGGTGAGCTCCTGGTCGTTGACCAGGACGGTCACCGTGGAACGCGGCCGCAGGAGCGGCGACGCCTTATAGGTGATCTCTAAGGTAGCGTCGGACTGGAAGGTCCAATCGGTGCGCAGCGGGACCCACAACCGGTCACTGCCGTACATACCGCGCAGAAAGAGGTCGTGGTACCCGAACTCGCGCAGGGAAACCGCGATGGGTGCGGTGGCGGCTTCCTGGCCGGGAGCTGCGTAGGCCTCGGAAGGCACCAACACCCCCAAGAAAACGAAGACCACAGCGAGAGCGAAGAAACGTAACGTCCTCATGACCCCTCCTTTTGATATGGAGCTTTGTAAGGGTTAAGCCCAGGGGTTAGCCCCCCAGGGTTAATACAGTGCTCCTCCCCTCGCCCCTATTATACACGAAATTCCCCGATTCGCGCGCGGAATTTTGAAATTCAGTAGGGCCGACTGTTGACCGCCGCGACCGCATCCCGCAGCGAGTTGTAGATGCGGAACACGCGATCCAACATGGTCAGCTGCAACGCCATGCGCACCGGCGGTTGAGGCCCCACCAACACCAACGCACCCCCCTTACGTCGGATGAGCTTGAGCCCCGCCACCAACGCACTCAGCCCTGAGGAGTCCATAAAGGACACATCCCTCAGGTCGATGATGACGTGCTCGACGCCCTGACTCGGCAGCCGCCGCAACGTGTCGCGGAATTTCGCGGACGTTGCGGCATCGATCCGCCCTTTGGGGCGAACGACAGCAATATGCGGTTGTGGATACTCGATCTTCACGTTCATAGTCGTCCTCGCGGCCAGAATTTTTCTAGGCGCCACCAGTTGCGCCGGTACCGCCGATTATGGGCCCACCGATCCACGGCCTGCCGAATGATGGTCAACCCATACCCTTCGGCCGCCAATCCGTCAATGTTCTCGGGGTCCGGCTGCGATGGTAGCGTGTACAGAACATCCGTGTCAAAGGCCTCACCGTAATCCCAAACCTCTAACACCAACCGATCCGGGTACGCTAACATCGACCCTTGAATCCGTCCCGGGTACGCGCGGTACGCGTGCCGGGCTATGTTGGTAAGGAGTTCGGCAACCGCCAACTCCCAGGCGAAAAGGAACATGTCGCGTTCCTCGCTGCTGGCCGACGCGGCAAAGGTGTGCGACCACGAGCGCGCGTGTCGGGCCAGCTGCTGCGTCAGCGCGCTCACATCCAGCGGCGAGGACCCTCCGACAAAGGTCCACGACAGCTGCGGCATCTGCGGCGCCGGAATCCGGAACGCCAACAGCGCCATGTCATCTTCGCGCGGCAAGCCGTCGCGGTGCAACGCCACGGCTCGCCGAATCGCATCGATTTGTTGATCCAGGTGCGCGGGCTGGGTCGCAAGCAGGATGTCCAACAGCCCGCTGCGGCCCAAAAGATACCCTTCGCGATTGGTAACCTCGGTCACGCCATCGCTATAGAGCCAAATGATGTCACCGGGCCGCAAGTTCCCCGAAAGTTGCTCGTAATCTTCGAGGGGCAGCGAGCCCAAGGGCAAGCCGGTCGCGGGCAACGACTTGACCCGCCGGCCTTGCCAACGCAGCCAGTAGGACTCGGTGTGCCCCGCATTGACATACGTAAACGTCCGCCGTTCCAGATTTATCACCAGAATGGCCAGCGTGACAAAGGTGTCCAAACGGTCCAGCTCGTGCGCGACTTGCTGGTGCACTTGATGCATCACGCTCAGCGCGTCGTCGGCCCGGTGCACTGCGCTCCGAAACGCGACCAAGAACATCGCGATCAACATGGCCGCCGGCACGCCCTTGCCCGCCACATCGCCCAGCATCATGAAGAGCCGCGAGCCCACTTGTTGCACATCGTAAAAGTCCCCGCCGATGATCGAGGCTGGGTCCAGGAACGCGGCCACTTCGAAATCGGGGCCCTGGGGCAGACGCCGCGGCAGGAGGCTATCTTGGATCTGCCGCGCGACCCGCAGCTCTTGCTCAATGCGCTGACTGCGGGCTTGCGTGCGATACCGGTGCAAGGTCTCCCAAAACGTGGCCCACTGACGGCCCAGCAGTGCGAAACGCTGCTTGGCTTCGTGCGAGAACTCGTGGCTGCCCGCGACCTGCATACCGAACACGCCCCGCAAGGGCTCTGAAACGGGCAACGACGACACAATGTTGGTCGCGGGGTTGCCGCCAGCTTCGTGGGCCAGAGGGTCGGTTTCGACCAAAATTTGCCCGCTCTCGGGCGCGTGCTGCAAATAATAACGGGCCAAGGTGCGACCATGCGAGGTCAACGCAAACACCGTGCGCTGCGGCGGATGGCCATCCTCTTCGGGCAATTCCTCAAACGCGACAAACACATCGCGCGCGGAAAAGATGTTTTGCATCCAGGTGAGGATTTCTTCGATGAGGCCGCGCGCAGCCATCAAGGGCTGATCGACCGTTTGCAACGTGTCGCACAGGACGGCCAAAAAATTCTGGCTCAGGCTCAAGGGCTTGGCCCAGGTGGTATCTTCTTCTTGCTCTTGAATGACCGCGTTGATTTGTTCGGTCTGGAAGGCCAACTGGACCAGCACCTGGGCCAGCGCGGCGGTTGTGGTCGAGCACGAAAGGGCCAGGCCCTTGTTATCCCACCGCGCGAAAACCCAGCTCGGCGCTTCGGGCGATGGATACGCCCAAACCGCGCGCGAGGCCAATTCCCACGCCTGGGGCGAGATGGGCACCCCGGGCGGGGGCTCTCCTTCCCACGCGTAGGCCTTATAGCCAAAGGCCCGGGTCCACGCGTCGGCCAGCGTGCTCCAACTTACGCCCGAAGATGCGGCCTGAAGCAGCTCGGTTTGGGGATCGTCGGTCAAGATCGCCATGCCTCTACCCCTCCTCCGCGATACGTACCGGCTTCCCCAACCACGATAAGCGCCGTCGCCCTTTGCAGGCGACCGGCTCCCCTCCCTCCCGGGTATGCCTTCGCGGTTGCATCCTCAAGATAACCATCGTTTGCGACGCTTATAGTGCTTGACCTCCCGGTAGGACTTGCGCTGCCCGACCTCGGTCAAGCCTAAATAAAATTCCCGTACGTCGGCATTTTCGCGCAGGACCTCCGGGGTCCCATCCAGCACAATCCTCCCATTTTCCATGATATACGCGTAATCCGCAATTTGCAAGGCCAAGTTGGCGTTTTGCTCAACCAGCAGGATGGTTGTGTTTTGTTCCTTGTTGATACGTTCTATGATACCAAACAACTCCCGCACAAGCAATGGTGCCAAACCTAAGGAAGGTTCATCCAGGAGCATCAACTTGGGCCGTGCCATGAGCGCGCGACCGATGGCCAGCATTTGCTGCTCGCCGCCCGAAAGATAGCCCGCCTTTTGATGGCGTCGTTCCTTGAGCCGCGGGAAGTAATGATAAACCACCTCCAAATCGCGCTTGAATTCGCGCCCCGGACGGGTATAAGCCCCGGCCATCAGGTTTTCTTCCACGGTTAAATGCTCGAAAACCCGACGACCCTCCATCACCTGAAAGATGCCCAAACGCACGATCTCGTCGGCTTCTTTTTCGTGGATGGGCACGCCTTCAAACAAGATGGAGCCATCGGTCACTTCGCCATCCTCGGGCTTGAGCAGGCCTGAGATCGCTTTGAGGGTGGTCGTCTTGCCCGCGCCGTTCGCACCCAACAAAGCCACAATCTGGCCCGGACGAACTTCCAAGGACAAGCCCTTGAGCACGAGGATGACCTTGTTGTAAATCACCTCAATGTTGTTGACCTGGAGCATCGGTTCCGTCATACGGCCTCCTTCCCGATGGGCCATGTCAAAGGGCAAGGGCCGGGCCGGATCGAACCCGCGGCCCGATCCAGCCCGGCGCGTCAGCTCACGGCTCGACGGTGATGTAGTCCGTCACCTGGGTCCATTGCTTGTCAACGACCTGGTAGACGCGCGAGCCCAAATTCCCGCGGTGGCTTTCGGGCGTAAAGGTGATGGGATAGGTCACGCCGCCGGTCTCGTAGTTGGTCAACGTCTCCAGCGCGGCCTTGATGTTGGGGCCGGTCACCTCTTTGCCCTGCTCGACCACTTTGCGGATGCCCGCGGTCATCACGTCCATGGTGTACCAGCCCTGGATGAAGTGTACATCCACGTCCTTGCCGTTGGCCTTCGCCCACTCGGTCGGGATCTTGTGCCCCTCAACCGGCACGCTGGGCGGGGTGAAGGGCTGCACGCCATACACGCCTTCGGCCGCGTCGCCGGCCAATTCGATGAAGAACTCATCCGCGCACCAGTTGAGGTTGATGATCTTCGCGTCCATGCCCTGGGCCCTCGCGTCCTTCACAAAGGTCGCGGCCGGGCTCGACACGGTGTGGATGATGATGTAATTCGCGCCAAAGTCCTTGATCTTGGTGAGCTCAGCCACGTAATCGGTCGCGCCCTTGGGCATGGGCAGGCTCATGAAGGCCACGCCATTGGCCTCCGCGAAGGCCTTGGCGTCTTCTACGGGCGACTTCCCAAAGGGGCTGTCGTGATGCACCAGCGCGACCTTGGGCTTGCCCGTGTTGCCTTGCTCCGCCCAATCTTGCATCGCCCATTTGATCGCGATAATGGCTTGGTCGGAATAAGTCGTGCCGATAACGAAGTTATACGGCGCGACTTTGGGGTCCACCAGGTTGGCCGAATACGACGCGCTCATGAAGGGAATTTGATCCGCCGCGATGCGGGAGCGCAACGCCTCGGTGTCGCCGGTTCCCCAACCTTGGAAGGCGACCACTCCTTCTTGCACGAATTGCGAATAAAGCTGTTCAGCCTGGTCCACCTTGTAGGCGTAATCAGCATGTCGAAGGTCGATCGGACGGCCATTTATACCGCCGTTGTCGTTGAGCCACTTTACATAGCCCTTGATGCCCTCGGCGTATGGCTTGCCCACATCCGACGTCGGCCCCGTGAGGTCGAAGATCGCGCCGACCTTGATGGCCTCCGTCGTGGTCTCGGTGGCCTTATCGCCACCCCCGCAAGCGGCCAAGACCCCCGCCAGGGCCACTACCAGCAGGACGAGCAACCATTTGGAACGCATAGCCACCTCCTCCAAAGAGTGTGCCAATCACAAGACCACCGATACGCCCCGGATAAGGGAACCCAGGCCGGCCGCCCAAAGCACCGGCTCAACAGCTTCCGACCCGGGTCCCAGGAGCCCAACCCAAAACCAGCCCCGTCAGTAACTGAACGGCCAAAGCGCGAAGTAGTTTTTGATGTCCTGCCAAATTTTGCGCAAGCCTTCGGGTTCCAAAATGAGGAACAGGATAATCACCAGGCCAAAGGAAGCCTGCTGCAAGTAAGGAATCAGCTCGTCCATGCCCGGGATAACGCCTTGCAGCGCCCGGCCAACGTTGGTGAGGAACGCGGGCAGCAGGGTCATGAAAGCCGCGCCGAAGAGCGAGCCTGAGATCGAGCCCAAACCCCCGATGATGATCATGGCCAGATAGAGGACGGAGGTTTCGATGGTGAAGCGCTCCCACGTAACAATGCTGCGGTAGTGGGCGATCAGCGCACCAGCCAGGCCCACGAAAAAGGAAGAAACACCAAAGGCCAGGAGCTTGTACGCGAACACGTTGATGCCCATGACCTCAGCCGCGATGTCTTGATCGCGGATGGCGATGAACGCGCGGCCATAATGAGTGCGAAAGAGGTTCGCGGTCAAGAGCGCGGTCAGGCCCACCAAGGGCCAAATGACCCAATAGAAGCGAAAGTCGGTGTTGACCGGTTGGCCAAAAAGCATGGGCGGAGGCACAACCAGCGCGTCCACGCCGCCCGTGACCGCATCCCAGTGGGTGACGACCCAGAGGATGATCTCCTGCGCGGCCAGGGTGGCGATGGCCAAATACAGCCCTTTCATGCGCAGCGACGGGATGCCGAACAACGCGCCGACCGCCGCGGTCACCAGCGCGGCAATGGGGATGGTCAACCACCACGGCACCCCCATACGCGCGGTCAAAATGCCCGCGGTATAGGCGCCCACAGCCATGAACGCGCCCTGGCCTAAGCTAATTTGGCCGGTGTACCCAACCAGGATGTTCAGCCCGATCGCGCCGATGGTGGCAATGCCGATCTGGTTCATCAGAAAAATGGGATAGGGTTTTCGCACCACAAAGGGGAACAACACAATGAAAGCGATGAACAGCCCGAGGCGCAAACGCTCGATCCACGTGCGCCGCAAAGCCATGTCCGAACGATAGGAAGTGTGAAACGTCCCCGAAATCATGGATGCCACCACCTTGTGAGGGGATAAAATCGCGTGAAGGCCGCCCAGGCCCCAATCCCAAGCAGCCCGATGGGCTTATACGCGCTCAATGATCTCCCGACCAAACAGACCATACGGGCGAATCATGAGGATCAAAACCAAAACCACGAACGAAATCACCTGGTTCAAGCTTCCGCTGATGTAGCCGCCGACGTACGCTTCCAAAAGCCCGATGATGACCCCACCCACAATCGCGCCGGGGATGGAATCGAGGCCGCCCAAAATCACCACCGGAAAGACCCGAAGCCCAAAATGGCTCAAATGAGGCCCCACGCCCACGATGTTGGCTACGATCGCGCCCGCGATCGCGGCTGTGACAGCCGCGATGGACCAGGCCCACGCGAAGACTTTTTTCACGCTGATGCCCATGCTCATCGCGGCCTGTTGGTCGTCGGCCACCGCGCGCATGGCAATGCCTTCCTTGGAAAAGCGGAAGAACAGGCTGAAAAAGAGCATCAGCGCCGCGGCGATGCCAATGGCCCAAAGCCGGTCTGCGCCCACGGTCGCGCCCAAAATATTGACCGGGTCGCTGGGGATGAAGCTCGGGAAGGATTTGGGCTGGCTCCCCCAAATCATGCGCACGATAGCCTGGAGCAGGCTGCTCAAGCCGATGGTCGCCATAATCACCGAAATAATGGGCTCGCCGATGAGGGGGCGCAGCACCAGGCGCTCGATCAAAATCCCCAAGAGCACGGCGATCACCATGGTCACCAAAACGCCCAGGGTCCAGGGCAGCCCGATCTGCACAATCGACGCGTACATCAGATACGCGCCGATGAGCAAGAACTCGCCTTGGGCGAAGTTGATCACATCGCTGGCTTTGTAAATGAGGACAAACCCCAGCGCGGCCAAGGCCAGGATCGCGCCGTTGGTCAACCCGGTGAGGGTGAGTTGAATGAAGGTATCCATGCCTCACTCCGTGCTCACGTCTTCAATGCGCAAATTGGTACGCAGGGTGGCGGTCGAACCGTCCTGATAGGTAATGGTGGTCTGGACTTCGACGGTCGGTTCGCCCCGATACATGGCCGCGACCAAATCCGCGTAGCGCTGAGCGACCAAACGCCGCCGCACCTTGCGCGTCCGGGTGAGCTCCGCGTCGTCCGCGTCCAGCTCTTTGTGCAACAGCAAGAAACGACGAATGCGCGCGGCCGGGGGCAGGTCCTCATTCGCGCGGAGGACGTGCTCTTTGATGAGCGCGTACACCTCGGGCTTTTGGGCCAGGTCAGTATACGTGGTATATGGGATGAGCCGGTTCTCTGCCCACTTGCCCACGTTCGCGAAGTCAATGTTAATCAACGCGGTCACGAAGGGTCGGTCCTCGCCGCCGAAAACGACCGCTTCCCGGATGTAAGGGCTGAACTTCAGTTTGTTCTCAATAAACTGCGGGCTGAACTTGGTCCCGTCGGCCAAGGTCATCACGTCTTTGGCGCGGTCGATGACGATCAAATGGCCATCTTCGTCCAGATAACCCGCGTCGCCCGAGTGCAACCATCCGTCCTCATCCAGGGCCGCGCGCGTGGCCTCGGGGTTGCCGTAATAGCCGACCATGACCGCGGGCGAGCGCATCAAGATCTCGCCGGTCTCTTCGTCAATGCGAATTTCGGTCTCAGGGATGGGCAGGCCCACGGTCTGGAACTTGATATCCCCATCGCGGTGCACCACCGCGATGCCGCTGATTTCGGTCTGGCCATAAATCTGCTTGAGGTTGACGCCCAGCGCGTGGAAGAACCGGAAAACATCCGGGCCTAAAGCCGCGCCGCCAGTGTAGGCGCGCTTGAGATGCCGCAGGCCCAATTGGTCTTTGATGGGCTCAAAAACGAGCCAGCGGGCGAAGAAATATTTGATACGAAGCCAAAGCGACGGCTCTTCTTTGCGGAAGCGAGTGTCGGCCATGGCGTAGCCGATGGGCATCGCCCAATTGAAAAACCAGCGCTTGAGTCGGGTAGTATCTTCGATTTTGACCTGCACCTGGCTGACCAGGCTCTCCCAAATCCGCGGCGGGCTGAACATCACTTGCGGCCCAATCTCGCGAATATCGTGCTGCACCGTGTTCGGCGCCTCGGGGAAGTTGACCTTAAAGCCCACATAAAGGCCGCTGGCCACGGTCATCATTTGTTCGCCGATCCAGGCCAACGGGAGGAAGGAAACGTACTCATCGTCGGGCTCCAGCGGGTCCACGGCCATCAGGTTCTTGGCCATGCTGATCAGGTTGCGATGGGTCAACATGGCCAACTTGGGCCGCGAAGTCGTGCCTGAGGTCGTGGAAAGAATCGCGAGGTCATCGGCTCGGCCTTCGGCCACGCGTTCCTCAAAAAAGCCCATATTGGCTTCTTCCACGTGCCGGCCGATTTCCATGACCTGCGGGAAGTACATCAAATAAGGTTCGGTGTAATTGCGCAGTCCTTTCGGGTCGTAGTAAATGACCTTGTGCACCTGGTTTTTGATTCGAGGCCACATCTCGATGATCTTGTCGACCTGTTCTTGGTCCTCGGCCACGATGAAGGTCGCGTCCGAGCGCAGCACGATGTCCTGCACCTCAGCGACGATGGAATCTTGATAAATGCCGACGGACTTCGCGCCCATGGCCTGGGCCGCGAGCTCGGCGATCACCCACTCGGGCCGGTTATCGCCGATAATCGCGACCGTATCTTGCGGTCGCAAGCCGAGCTTGTGCAGCCCCAGGGCGAAGTACTTGACGTACTCATACAGCTCGCGCCACGTGATCGGGGACCAAATGCCATAAATCCGCTCGCGCATGGCCACCCGGTCAGGATGGGCCAAGTAGTGATACCGCAGATATTGGGGCAACGTTTGCGGTTTTGCAGACGGGGAGGCCATAGCACCTCCGGCGAAAAAAGTTTCCCAGGGAACGAGGAACCTGACACGAGCTTGTGGTTAGGCAGAAGGGCCTGCTGGGCTACTCGCCCAAATACGCGCGGCGCACTTCGGGATTTTGCCGAATCTCTTCGGGTGTACCTTCGGCGATTTTGCGGCCAAAGCTCAGCACGACGATGCGGTCGCTGATGTCCATCACCACGCCCATATCGTGCTCGATCAAGACCACCGTGACCCCGTGCTCTTCATTGACGTCCAGGATGAATCGGGCCATGTCTTCCTTTTCTTCGGTGTTCATGCCTGCCATGGGCTCATCGAGCAGCAGGATAGCCGGTTTCATCGCCAAAGCCCGGCCCAATTCGACCCGTTTTTGCAGGCCATACGACAGCGTGCCGACCTTTTTATAGCGAATGGCTTCAATCTCGAGCAAGTCGATGATATCCTCGACAAACTCGCGGAAGTGAATCTGCTCTTGTTGTGCGGGTCCCCAATAGATAAGGCTGGGAAGCAGGCCGGACTTCATGTGGACGTGAGCGCCGGCCATCAGGTTATCGAGCACCGTCATATGGCGAAAGAGCTCGATATTCTGGAAGGATCGGGCAATACCCAACTGGGCGATCTCATGTGGCTTACGACGGGTCAACTCATACGTCTCGCCGTCGTTATAGAAGCGGATACTGCCCCGCTGGGGGCGATAAAGGCCGCTGATGCTGTTGAGAAGGCTGGTTTTGCCCGCGCCGTTGGGGCCGATAATGGCCAAAATCTCGCTTTGATAGACCGTGAAGGAAACCCCCGCGAGCGCGGCGACCTTACCAAAAGCCAGATGCAAACCTTGAACCTCGAGCTGGCGCTCCCCGGGCCGAAGCGTGCTACGATTGAGCGCGTGACGAAACCCGCGGGGTTGTAGCGGCATGAAGCACTCCTTCCTAAGGCAGCGGCGTCAAAACAGGCCGAGCAGCAAGGCCGCGAAAGCGGAACCAGGGTGCCTCAGATTTTACCCGAAGGTCATGATTTTGTCAAAAACCAAATCAGGTCAACAGTGAGTGGGTAAAATCGCCTCCGGTTAATATCACCGAAGCCGGCCTGTACAAAGCCATTATGCTCGAACTTCCCCGTCCCAAGCTGGCGAGGTTGAGCAGAAAAAACCGAAAAACCTGCTGGATCTAAACCCGATAAAAAAGGTGCGGACAGCTCGTGTTGCCTTGAGGAGAAAACGCCTTGACGGACCTTCTCGCCTCGCACTATAATCGGCCACACCTCGCCAATGAGGAAAAGGCTTTTGCGAGGAGGATGCCATGCCTCTAGCGCTGATCACGGGCATTTCAGGTCAAGATGGCTCATACTTGGCTGAATTTTTGCTTGACAAAGGTTATGAAGTCATTGGCCTGATTCGCCACACCAGCCACGGTTATCATGAACGCATCCGCCATCTGCTCGACCGCATTCAACTCGTCAAGGCGGATCTGACGGATTTTCCATCCTTGTTACGCATCATGGAGAAATACAAGCCCGATGAAGTCTACAACTTAGCCGGGCAAACGTTCGTCCCGGTTTCGTGGGAGCAACCTATTCTAACCGGAGACGTCAACGCGTTGGGGGTGACGCGGCTTTTAGAAGCGATCCGAGTCGCACATCCCAAGGCGCGCTTTTACCAAGCTTCCACCAGCGAAATGTTCGGGAAGGTGCGCGAAATTCCCCAAAACGAAAACACGCCCTTCTATCCCCGCAGCCCTTATGGTGTCAGCAAAGTTTACGCGCATTGGATTACGGTCAATTACCGCGAATCGTACGGCCTGTTCGCGGTTTCGGGTATCCTCTTCAACCACGAAAGCCCACGCCGCGGACGGCAATTTGTCACCCGCAAAGTGACCTACGCCGTTGC
>JAADEP010000191.1 GCA_013153335.1 Chloroflexota bacterium | reverse complement strand
GCCGCGCCTTCTTTGGTCAGCGGATGCAGGGTTTGGACCGCGCCCAGGGCTTCATCCTCGGCGACGACCAGGCTGAGCGCGACTTCGGACGCGCCTTGCGCGATCGCGATAACGTTGATGCCCGCGCGGCCCAACGCGCCAAAAATGCGCCCTGCGACCCCGGGCGTTTCCCGCATCCCTTCGCCCACGACGGTGACAATGGCCACCGGTGACAGGATGTGGATGCGGTCGATATCTTGCCGGGCGAGTTCCCGGGCGAAGGTTTCTTCGAGCGCGGCTTTCACTTGCGGCCCCCGTCCTCGGGGGATAATGAACGAAATGCTCTGCTCGGACGAAGCTTGCGTAATCATCAACACGCTGGTATCGGTGCTGGCGACGGCCGCGAACGTGCGCGCGGCCACACCAGGCACGCCCAGCATCCCCCGGCCTTCCACCGTGACCATGCTGAGATCCCAGATCACTGTGAGCGCTTTGATCTGCCCCGGCACGGCTTCGCGCTCCCGGCGGATCAGCGTGCCCGGGCTTTCGGGGTGAAACGTGTTGCGCACCCGCAGCGGGATATTCGCTTCAACGACCGGGCGGATGGTCTTCGGGTGCAGCACTTTCGCGCCGAAGTAGGCTAGCTCCGCGACCTCCCGATACGAGAGCTCGGGGATAGTGTGGGCATCGGGGACCAAACGCGGGTCCGCGCTCATGACGCCGTCTACATCGGTCCAAATCCACACTTCCTCCGCGGGCAAGAGCGCGCCGAGCAGCGCGGCCGAGTAGTCGCTGCCGCCCCGGCCCAAGGTGGTCGTGATGCCGTCTTCGGTCGCCGCGATAAAACCGGGCACGACGACCACGTGCCCCTGCTCCAAGAGGGGCCGAAGCCGGGTTTGAATCCGTTCGCGAGAAGGCTCGATGAGGGGATGGGCCGCGCCGAAGTGCGCGTCGGTCACCAACAGCTCTCGCGCGTCCACCATGGTTGCGGGGAGCCCGCGGGCGCGTAGCGCGGCCGCCAAAATCGGCGCGCTCATCCGTTCGCCCAGGGACGCGACCGCGTCGAGCGCGCGGGGGGTGGCTTCGCCTAAGACGGTCATAGCCCAGCCCAACTGCGCGAACGTTTCGAGCAGGGTTTCGATCTGGCCCCACAGGGCCGGGCGCTCCATCGGTGGGATCAGGGCTTCGAGCATGGCCCGATGCCGCTCGGCCAGCCACGCGCGTGCTTGCGGCACCGCGTCGTGTTCCCCGCGGGCGGCGGCCTGAACGCCAGCCAGCAACCGATCGGTGACGCCAGCCAGGGCTGAGGTCACGACCACCACTCCGGCCGGTTGCCACGTGCGTTGCGCCTGATCCACAATCTCGACCACCTGCGCCATGGCTTCTGGCGTGCCCACCGAGGTGCCGCCGAACTTCATGACCAACGGGCGTTCGTGGGGCATACCCCGCCTCCTCATCGTGATGCGTCCGCCCCCGATTGTACTGCAGATCCCGAGCGGCAGTGGTAAGGCCACACGGCATAACGCGCGCTCCGGCTATCCGGAGGCGCCTTCTCACGAGCGCCCAAACGGCGTGATTGGAGATGCCTTCTCACCCCCGCCAGTGGTCTTTGAGGTTTTGGACGAGCAGGATGGCGCCGAAGAGGACCGCGATGATGACGGCCTGCCCTTGCCAGGTCAGCAGGACTTTGCGCCGAAACAGGTCATCGCGCTCCTTGTTGACAAAGGTCCATTGGTAATCGTCCAAAACGTGCGCGAGCATCCCTTCAGCCGGGCCGAGGGCCAGTTCGCGCTCGAGTTGCCACCGCAAATAGGCTTGCTGATACGCGACCATTTGCGCGCTGTAAAGGTCCACGCGGCTTTGGTAGATCGCGAGCTGGGCTTTGTAAGCCTCTTGCAGGGCCTCGACCCGCTTTTGGTATTCGTCCAGCGCGTTGAGGTAGCGCGCCATGGCCACGGGGTCGGTTTCGTTTTGCGGCGCGACCGGCGGTGGGGGTAGTTCGGGCTCGGGCGGCGGATCCCCGGGCGGGATGGGTTCCACGGGCGGGGGCGCGAACAGCTCGGGCAGCGCGTATTTGCCCAGGCCTGGGAATTGGCAGCGATCGGGCTGGACCAAATTCAGGCCCATGCAGCGGCACAGCGCGGTTTTGTCCTCCACGGTCATCAGCGCGCGGGTCGACAAGGGGAGCTGCCAGCACGGATCGGCCATGAGGTCTGACCCAACCCCTGTGATGCTCATCAGAGCCTCGAAGCTCCATCGGGTGTTGGATAGCGCGCTGACCTCGCGCGGCAGCGGTACTTGTACGCCGCTCAAGACGATTTGGGGCACCATGAACAGGATCACAATCAGCGGCGCGGCGTTCGCGTTGGGAGCCAGGGCCGAGGAGAACAGGCCGAGCATCATCCCGCCCAGGGTGGTCAGGGCCAGGGTCGCGTAGATCAGCCCGGCTTCGGTCCAGCCGCCAGGCATCTCGAACGCGAGGTAATGCAGCCCCGTATACCACGCAGCCTGATAGAGGGCCATCAGCCCGGCCAGGCCTACCTTAGACAGCACATAAGGCAGGATCTGCAGATTGACCAGCCGTTCGCGACGGTAGATGGCCTGCTCTTTGACGATTTCTCGCATTTGCGAGAGCCCGCCGACCATGACCGCGTAGATGGCCAGGGAGAACAACGTCACCATGACCGTGGAAAAGCGCCCCTGGTAAAAATCGAACGGCGCACGGCCCAGCAGCGCGGCGAGCAAGAAATCGAGGGACGCGACCAAGGGCGCGACCAGCAGCATCAGCGCGAGGCTGAAGCGGTCGCGCAGCAGCACCCGGAGGTTCCGGCTGAGCAGGATGCGGGTTTGACGCAAGCCCATGCGCCATCCGCCCCGACGGACGCGCACTCGCGGCCGCGGTCGGCCGCGCGGTCGGCCGCCGCTCAAGGTGACGACCAGGGATTCGCGCGCGTCCGCGTCCAGCAAGGGCAGTTGGCGTTTGCGGGCCAGCGGCTCGAGCACATACCGACGATAGGCCTCGGACGCGCGGTAGCGTTGCGCCCACTCCTCGGGCGTGCCGCGGCTCGAATCCTCGAGCAAGATATAAATGTCGTCAAAGGTGATGGGCCCGGCCGCGCGCTCGCGTTCGGTGCGATACGCGTCAAAATACGCCAGGGCTTCATCGGGCGGTCCGAACCACGCGAGATACCCGCCCCGGGCGAGGAACACGACCTTGTCTGCCAAATCCACGTTCTTGGTCGTATGGGTCACCAGCACGATGGTGCAGCCTTGGTCGGCCAGGCGTCGCAAGAGCCGCATAAACAGGGTTTCGGTCCCGGGGTCCAGGCCGCTGGTGGGTTCATCGAGGAAGAAGAGCCCGGGCCGGGTCAGCAGCTCGACCCCGATGGAGACCCGCTTCTGCTGCCCGCCGCTCAAGCGATGGATGGGCACGTCCCGCCGGTGCGCGAGGTCCAGGTCTTGCAGGACCTGCTCAATGCGTTGGTGCCGCTCTTCGCGGGTCATGTCGGGCGGAAGGCGCAGCTGAGCCGCGTAGTCCAGGGCCTCCCAGACCGTGAGCTCGCGGTGGATGATGTCTTGCTGGGGCACGTAGCCGATGAGGTGACGCACCGCGTCGAACTGGCGATAGAGCGAAACGCCGTTGACGATCACCTCGCCCTCGGACGCGGGCCGGTAGCCCGAGAGCGCGTTGAGCAGCGTGGTTTTGCCACTGCCGCTTTGACCGACGATGGCCACCAGCTCCCGCGGCTCGATGACCAGCGAGATATCGTGCAAAAGCACGTCGCCCCCGCGGACGCGCTGGGTCAGGCCCACGGCCGCGAGCCATACGCCTTGGGTTTCGGCGAACTGCGCCAGCCCGCGGCCTCCGACGATAAAGCGGTACGGCCCGATGCGCACCTGATCCCCGGGCTGCAGCCAGGCGACGCGCACCCGACGCCCGTTGACGTAGGTGCCGTTGGGTGTGTTGCGGTCTCGGATGCGGTAACGCCGTCCGATGCGCTCCACCACCGCGTGGTAGCGCGATACGATGGGCGAATCGAGCACCACGTCGTTGTCGGCCGCGCGGCCAATGGTGATGCGATCGCGGTCCTGGAACAAAATTTCGCGCTCGGGCGCGCCCAGCACGGGCTCGGGCCGGTGGACGTGGATGCGCACCGTTTGCCCTGGCTCCAAGGGGATGTGCACCTCGAGCCCTGGGCGCAGGGCGAACGCTCGGGGCGCTGGGTGCCCGTCCGCGAATTGGGGTTGGGGCGAGGATGCGAGGGTTTCCCAGCGGTAGCCTTGGGACGTGCGCACGAGCCGCGCGAAGCGAGGGGGCAGGCCGGGGATGAAAAGCGCGTCTTCGGGCCCGCCGCCCAGGGTAAGCTCGGGCTGCGAGAGCAAAAAACTGCGGGCCGATTGCCCCGGGAGCTCGACCACGAGCCACGCTTCGGGTTGGTCGGGCTCGGCCTGCAAAAAGGCCTCGGCTTGCGCGCCGAAGACCGTGCGCGCCGCGTCCGGCCCCGCGGGTGTCGGCCCAGGCTGCGAGGCCGGGCTTGGCCGCGCGCCCGTGGCCGGGGACGCCCG
>JAADEP010000107.1 GCA_013153335.1 Chloroflexota bacterium | reverse complement strand
TCGAACTCAGGGGCCGCGGCCAACACCGCGCCGCCCAACGCGACCCAGAGGAGCAACCCGACCACCCGCAGTTTAAACAGCACGCCCAGCGTGCGCAGCTCGCGCGCGAGGCGCTTTATTCGCATGCGCACCAAACCCTCCCTTTAGCTCGGGCCCGGGGTGGCCGTGCGTTCAGGCCGGGGGCGAGAGATCGAGCACCGGCTGCGCTTGCGGCGCGGGGCCCGTGATCAAGGTCTCCAACGTGATGAACCACCATCCGAGCCAGAGGACATAAGCCCCGGTGAGGTGCAGCAGTTGAACGCCGATGGCCAAATGCGACCAAAGGTTGAGCACACCCAAAACCAGCTGAAGCGCATAGGCGCCCAGGACTGTGACCACCAGCCCATGAATAGGGCTGTGGAACAGCCCGAGCCGACTAACCGTCCACCACAGATATAAGCCCAAGAGCACCGCGAGCGTGATGTGCACGGGCAGCATCGCGCGGACAAAACTCGCCGGGCCCTGGTAAGCCGCGGGCAGACCGCCTTGGGCTTCCCAGCGCGCGACAACTTCGTTGAGCGCCACAATGGCCCCGAGCGCGCTCTCCAGCCAAATCAGCCCGATCCCGCGCATGAGCCAGCGGGCCCAGGCCCCTTGCTCTTGCGGGCAGACGAAGGTTCCGCCCGAGGCGAGCCAGGCGGTGGTGGCTAGCGCAGCGATGAGAAGATAGGTATTAGTCAAATGCACGACCATGGCCACGATGCGGCCCCAAGTGAGGTTGTCGACCACCCAGTCAAAAAGCACCAGGCTGCCGCCTGCAAGCACTTCGGTGATCATGAGGAGGAAAGCCGCACCGGCTGCGATGCGCACCGGGTGCCCTGACGGATAGGCCCGTCGGGCCCACCACCACAGATAGAACACCATCACGAACGCGGCCGCGCTGGTCAGGCGGTGGGTGAACTCGACCACGGTCTCCCACTGCGACAGGTCGGGGATGACCGCGCCGTAACACAACGGCCAATGATTGCCACAGCCCGCGCCCGAACCCGACGCGCGCACAAAAACGCCGCCCAACGCGACGAGCAAATTGACGGCCAAGGTCCACCAGGCATAACGTCCGTAGGCATCGAATGGCTTGCGCATGGCTTTCCTCCGCTTGGCTCAAGAAGTTGGCAAGATTGTACTATGGCCGTTGCCCCGGCCTCTCGGAGGCACACGGCCCTTGGTAGACCTGGACGTTTTCCCAGGCAAAAGCGAGCCGAAGCCAAGGCACCTCAGGCGGCGGTGGAAACCCAGGCGGCGCGCGGTCCACATATACCCATACCGAGGCATAGGGTGGGCACAGATCCCACAGCAGGGGATCTTGCCACCACGCATCATAAATGGGCAACGTATGCACGGCCAAACCGGTCAACACCGGTACCCATACCCCACCGTCATGGCCCCAAAGTTGCATCGCGGGGGCTTGATCTGCATCTGCCTGGGCCTCAGGCGGCCGCGCAATCACCACCACACCGGGCCGCTCGGCCTCACGGCGCAAGAAGGCCTGGGCCATCAGGTCATCTTCTTGCGCGAGGATGGTCGCGGGATTGAGCCAGAATGGTTTGTAGCCGAACCCAATCCCAGCCCCGAGGACCGCGAGGCCGCCCGCCAGGCCATACGCGATGGACGCGGCCAGTCCCGTGGAAGATCGCGCTCGAGCCCGGGTTATACCGAGGCCGAGCTCGCGCGCCAGTTCGTTCCAGACCAACGCCGTCGCCAACGGCGCGAGCAGCTCGAAGACCGGCCGGTCCAGTCCGGGCTGGCTGGGCCACCCGAGCCCAGGGAGCGGCCCCAAGCCCAGGCCGATGAGCCCGGCCCAGGCCCAAACCGCGAACCCGGGTCCGCGAGGACGCAGCAAACGAAGGAGCAAGAGCGCGGCCAGCCCAATCCCCGCGGGCCACGCGACAAAGCGCACGGCCAAAGGCGATTGTTCAAACAGGGTTTGCCCCGCAAACGCGAAGTAAACCGCCACCGCGAACCAAAACCCGCGCCGCGCGGTCAGCGGCCCCATCCACCGAGCCCAAGCCCAGAGCCCTAAGACCCCAGCTACCCATAGCGCGACGCGGGCATGAAACCCGGCCAGGCCCACGAGCCCTAGGCCAACGATCCACCCCCGGGTCTTGGGCCGTGCAGCCAGAGCCAATACCCCGGGCGCCAGAGCCACGCCCCACAGCGCCGGGAACTTACCCCAAGTCAGGCCATACAAGGGCGTGCGGAAAGCCCATACCCCCACAACCGCGGTTAGGGCCGCGAGGACCGAGGAACTGCCTAGGCGACGCGCGAGGCGATACAACAGGACAGGGTACACCCCGGCGAGCACGAACGCGGTGCTGATCAAAAGGCTCATCGGATGAAATCCCAGCCCGGCCCAGGCCAGCCATGCGGGGAAGGTGTGAAAGCCCGAGTGGTAGAACGGTACACGCCAAGGGCCGAGGGAAAGCCCGCGGACGAACTCGGGCGGCGGTGGCGGCAGGTGCAAGAACGTCGCGCGGATGTGCCACGCGTGGATGGCCGCGTCCACGTAGGGGGGCAACACCAATGTTTGAGCTGGCGCCAGAACCCAGAGCAGCCCCAAGCCGTTGATCGCAAACCACGCCAGCTTAAGCGGGTGCCCAAGTCCAAGTTCGCGGCGCCAAACCCTGCGCAGCCAATACGCCCATCCACCCAGAATAAGGAGCCACGCGAGGGCCCATCGGATGCGCGCCAGCAAAGGCCGCGCGAGCCAACCCAGCGCGGCCACGAGCACAATGCCGAACACGAGCACGAATTCCGGCTCCCGCTTTCGGCCTCGAGCGACCAGGCCCACGCCGGCCGCGATCAAACCCAGGAGCCCCGTCAGCCAAAGCCCCCAGGCCTTGAGAACCTGCCCACCCGCAAGCAGGTAGGACCAGTTCATGGCGCAATGTTTGTCCAATCACGTGCGTTCGCGTTCACGGATAGCCTCCGGTGTTGGTGTTCGTGTTGTCACTGGGTTTCGGCGTGGGTTGCGGGCGCGAAATCGCAGGCGCGCCAAGAGGGATGGCCTCGTCGAGCTCAGGTTGCAGCTCCAGGGGCACGGGGATTTGATAAAACACCCGGTCGCGGATGTAGCCCAAGCGCAACAGCACGGGTTTTTGGGCCGGAACAACGCCAACGCAATATGCACGGGTTCGAGAGTATTGCGGGAGGTACAAGCATTCCAGGCGTACGCCGTTGATTTCTACATAAAGCTGGTCAGGATGGCGGATGTTTTCGAACACGTAGCGGTACATAGGTTTGCCTTTGTACACCATCCACCCCACGCTGTATAAGCATGGCGCGGTGACTCCGGGCGCACAACGGCCCGCGAAGGGGGGCTCGAGGTCGAGGGTAGCCGTTGGGCTCGGCAGCACGGTTGGCGTTGGGAGTGGCGTCGGGGTTTCAGGTGCCGCGGTCAGCGTCGCCGGGCTTGAGGTCGGGGTAGACCGCTCTGGGCTCGGGCTGGCGGTTACGCGGCGCGAAGGTTGGGGTTGCGTGCTCTTGGGGATGGTCGCACTTGGGGTGCGGAGGTTCACCCCTTGGCCCGCGGGTCCGGCTGCGCGCGGGACCGTGGGTGTAACCACTAGGGTCGATAGCCGGGGCGTCGGGCTCGGCAACAGCGTGGGCAGAGTTGGGCTCGCGGCCATGCAACCTCCCATCCACAGGGAGAGCAAAACCAGAGCCCAAACCAAGGGGCGAGGGAGAACGCGGGTCATGGGTCGGCCTCCAAAGACCCAAGGGCCGAGCGGCCCTTTAGGGCGTGGGGGTTGAGGTCGGCGTAGGTGTCGGCGTGGGCGGCTTAGGCGTGGCCGTCACCGTGGCCGTCGAGGTCGCGGTGGGCGAGGGCCAGGGGATAGGGCCGGGCGGTGTGCCCATGGGCAGCCACAGCCGCATTTCGCCCTGGATATCGGGCGGGATGAAGATCAGGTCTTCTTGGTCACCGAAAGCATACCCAATCCGTAGCTCCGGGAACAGCTTCCATGGGGAGGGCCCCATACAGTACACTCGGGTTTCCGAGAACTGGGGCAGGTACACGCATTCGAGACGTGAGCCGTTGAGCTCCATAAAGAAATGTTCAGGGTAGGGAATATTCTCGAACACATAGCGATACACGTACTTGCGCTTATAAATCATCTTGCCGATTTGGTACAGACACGGCAAATTCATCCCGGGTTCGCACCGACCCCCGAAGCGATACGGATCTATCGTCGGGGTCGGCGTAAGGGTAACCGTGGCCGTTGGCGTGACCAAATGCACCGTCGCGGTTGGCGACGGCGTGTGGGTTGGCGTCGGGGTCGGCGTTCGGGTAGGGTACGTGGGCGAAGGTCGCAGCGTAGGCAAGCGCAAAGCCTGCCACGTAGCTGTGGGCGGCATCGGCGAGGGCAACAAAGTTGGCAGAGTTTGCGCGCCCGTACAAGCGGCCAACCCCAAAAGCACACCGCCCAGGGCTGCGAAAAGCCACCAGCGTCGAACCATACCCGCCCTCCCCGAACCGCTCGCGCTATGACACGCGCGGTGATTTGCCCTCATTGTACCCTGATTTTCGA
>JAADEP010000026.1 GCA_013153335.1 Chloroflexota bacterium | reverse complement strand
GCTCGCCGCCCTGGGGCGAAACCGCGTAGATGCGCCAGTTCTCGTCGCCGTCCTTGTCCTGGATGTAGAGCAGGTCGCCGTTGTAGGCCCAGTCGTAGGCCAGAATGCCCCGGCCTTGATCCGCGGTCACGCGGCGAGTCTCTCCCGTTTCCAGATCTTGAACCCAAAGATTGAGCACGCCCTGCCAGGGCCGCAGGAAGGATACGGTGCGGCCGTCGGGCGAGATGCGGACGTCCGAATAGTCCGGATGCGCGAAGAAAAGCTCCAACGGAATCAGCGGAGTGGTTACCTGGTTCATCGATCCCTCCCAACCATGCGATTATGCACGCTGCGAATTCGATATAGCTGTATTGTAACCGAAGGCCAATGTGAAATTTGCACGTCTGAGCCGCGGGTTGCCTGTATAATCAAAAGCATGGGACAGCGAACGAATACGAGGAACGCGTCCGTGTGGCCGTGGTGGCGCTGGCTGTTGCAAGCTGGTGTGGCCGCCGCGCTCTTAGCCACGCTGTTTTTGTGGACGACGCCGCAACAGGTGGCTGCGTGGCAACCGCCCTGGCTTCGGCCTCGCGTTACGCCACCGCCTTTGGCCCATCCCCAAACACCTCCCCCGTGGCTTAGCCTGGGGCCTGAGCCCATTGGCATCGTCTCGGGCCACTGGGGGAGCAATGACCCGGGCGCGTTGTGCCCCGACGGGACGACCGAAGCCCAAGTCAACCGGACCATCGCGCTTCTGGTGCAAGAACGGTTGCGCCGCGAAGGTTATGAGGTCGTAGTCCTGGACGAGTTTGACCCGCGCTTGCAGGGGTTCCGCGGGCAAGCTCTGGTATCTATCCATGCGGACTCCTGCATCCCGCGCGAAGACCTGACAGGGTTCAAAGTCGCCATTGCGGCCGCGTTGAGCCAATCGGGTTCGTCCGCGCAGTTGGTCGCGGCCAATACGCTCAAGTCGTGTCTGGTCGAGGCGTATCAACAAGCAACCGGGCTGGCTTATCACCCGCATACCGTGACCCGAGACATGACCGAATACCATGCGTTTTCCGAAATCGACCCGAGCACGCCCGCGGTGATCATCGAGGTTGGCTTCCTCGGCCAGGATTATGACTTGCTCGTGCGGCATCCGGAGCGGGTGGCCGAGGGCATTGTCCAAGGGCTGCTTTGCTTCTTGGAGGGCGAGGAACCATGAGTTCGGGCGCCTCAACGCGGCCTTCACGGCGGGCTTGGGCTCGGCATGCCTTGGCCCAAGCCAAACGGGCTCTGGCTCGGGGGCAACGCCATCTCGCGCGGCGTTGGGCCTGGCGCGCGGCCCGCATTGACCCTTCCTGGGATCTGCCCTGGGCGCTCTTGGGCTGGCTCAGCCCAGACCCCAAGGCCCGGCGTACGTATTACATCCTCGCGCTGCGGCGCAATCCGCAAAACGCCTGGGTGCGACAGCAACTGGCGACCCTGGAAGCAAGTACCCCGAAGCCGCGGCGCGAGCAAAGGCGCCATGCAGCCACGAGCCCTGCACCAGCGCCGCGCTCGCGCGTGGCCTCGTGGCTCGTCTTTGGGTTGACGTTGGCCTTGGCGTTGGGCTTGCTCGCGCGGATCATGCCATCCACCTGGGCCACCGCGCAAGCAGCCTGGGATCGCATCATGGCTTCGCCGACCCCGACGGTCACCCCAACGCCAACCATCACGCTCACGCCAACCCAGACCCCTACGCCCACGATCACCTTAACCCCAACCCAAACGCCCACCGCGACCATCACACCTACACCTACCTTTACCCCGACCTTCACCCCGACGTCGACCCCGACCCAAACCCCAACCCCGACCGCGACCTTTACGCCCACGCCGACCATCACGCCTACGCCATGGCCGCTCCCTAAGGGCGTTGAGCCTGGGGAACGGTGGGTTTTGGTCGTGCTGCACAAACAGCGCTTGTACGCCATGGAAAGCGGCTATCCGGTGCGTGAGTTCCCGGTCTCGACCGGGTTGCCGAACACGCCCACGGTCACCGGCACCTTTCGGGTTTCGCGCAAATACCGCGTCGCGCCCATGTGGGGCCCAGGGTATTACATCCCAGACGTACCGTACACCATGTACTTCTACAAAGGCTACGCGCTCCACGGCGCGTATTGGCACAACGCCTTTGGGCGGCCCATGAGCCACGGTTGCGTTAACTTGCGTGTGGAAGACGCACGCTGGCTCTTTGAGGAATGGGTCGACATTGGTACGGTTGTCCATGTGGTGCCCTAAGGTCTGTTGGGCGCGAGTGGTATCCAAATCCAAACGCGAAAGTGCAGACGAACCTTTCACAAAGGACGCGCGGAGCCATGAGACCGTGGGGTTGACCGGTAGGTTTGTTACGGAGGGAAGTCCATGCTCAAGGCCGTTTTTGAGGGTCTGGTTTATGACGAGGAAGGGCACCGATGTGCTGTGCGGTATTTGGACGGCGTGCCCCATTACGAGGTGCAAGACCAGGGCTTGCGGTTTTATGTGCCCACCGAGGATGTCGACCGCCGCATCCTGGGGATTATGCGGGAGCAACTTCTCGGGTTTGAGAATGAGATCGCGGACGTCATCGCGCAGATGCTAGGGCAAGACGATCCTTTCAGCCGTGCGGCGCTGCGCACGCAATTGCGAAACATTGACCAACAGTGGGAAGCTTTGTTCGAGCAAGGGCTGCCGCCCATGGCCAAAGAATGGATGGCCCAAGCCGGGTTCCGCGCGGTCATCAATTGGCAGGGCGAGGTGGTGGAGCTGAACCAGGGGGATGAAGTGCCCGAAGATTTCTTGCGCGCGTTAGGGCTCGATGGCCCTTGGGGCAACCTAGGTGGGCCTGATGACGAGGCCCCCGAATAGATAGCTCGGCGAGGTGTACCTGTGGTCCATCCGCAAGCTTCGATGCGCACCCCTGAAGATGTGATCGCGTTTTTGCGCGAGCGCGGCCTGCCTGGCCAGATCCACCGCTTTCCCCAGGGCACGCCTTCGATACAGGCTGCAGCCCAGGCCGCGGGCCTTTCGCCCGAGCAGGTGCTCAAGTCGCTCTTGTTCTTTGTGGCCGATCGGCCCGTGCTGGTTTTGCTGCGAGGCCCTGCCCGCGCGGATTACAAAGCCCTGGCCCGCCACTTCCGCGTGCCGCGCAAGCGCGTGCGCATGGCTCGCGCGGACGAAGTGCTGCACTGGACCGGCTATCCGGTTGGCGCGGTGCCGCCCGTAGCCTTGGCGCACCCGGTCACGGTGGTGATCGACCCCAAAGTGCTCGAGGTGCCCGTGGTCTGGGCTGGCGGCGGCGCGGAGAACGCGCTGTTGGAGATCCCCACGCAGGCGTTACTCGAAGCGACCCAAGCCACCGTTGTGCCGGTACAAAAAACGGAGCCGCAAGCATGAAGCGTGGGATGCTCTTCACGGGAGGATTCGCGTTGCTTGTGGCCACGGGGCTTGGCCTTTGGTGGTGGCGTTTCCGCGCGTCCCTGGTGCGCACACGTCGACTGCTGACGTATTTACGCGAGCCTCAAACCCATGCGGATTGGCGCATCCCGGCTCGGGCGCGCTGCCGCGACGCGCCGTTTCTGACCCCAACCGAGGGTTACATCGGCTATCTGTGGGGCGACGCGTTCCGGCCAGGGCATCGCCACACCGGCATCGACATCTTTGGCGGAGGGCCCAACGGTCAAACCCCGGTTTATGCCGCTTACCCCGGCGAACTTTACCGGGGCGCGGATTGGAAGGCCTCGTTGATCATCCGGCATCGCGACCCGCTCCACCCGGGCCGGATCATCTGGACGTATTACACCCATCTGGCTGATGAACAAGGCCGCTCGCTCATCGACGCGGCCTTTCCCCCAGGCACTGAAGGCGTGCCGGTGGAAGCGGGTACGTTTTTGGGTTACCAAGGCAATTTTTCCGGCACGCCTGGGCGTCCGGTCGGTGTGCACCTGCACTTTTCTATCGTGCGCAGCGACGCCAGGGGGCATTACCTGGACGAGCGCCGTTTGGAGAACACCCTGGATCCCTCGCCGTACCTGGGCTTTCCGCTACGTTATGATCAAGTGCCCGGGGACCAAGTGCCTACTTGCCCGACCGCGTGGGAACTCAGCGAGCCCGGAGGCCATTCTCTGCTCCGCGGGTTGCTTGGGGAGAGGCTGCCGTGAGCCAAGGTTTTCGGATTATGGTTGTGGGCGTTGGGCTGCAAGGCACCGCGGCGATCATGGATCTGGCCGCGCAGCCTGACGTGCAGCAAATTTGGGCCGTTGATCGTCGGGCCGAGGCTTTGGACGCGCTCATCGCGCGCGTGCCTTCGCCCAAAATTCGGCCTTTGGTGGCCCAGGCTGAAGACGAGGCCGCGCTTCGCCCCGCGCTGCGTGCGAGCCAAGGTTTGCTCGCGCTCACGCCGCCCGCGCAACGCGCGCCCCTGGCCCGCTGGGCTGTGCAGTATGGCCTGCACTATGTGGACGCGTCGTACCCCATTCCCGAGCTCGATGCCCTGGGGCCCCAAGCAGCTGCCCGCGGCCTCGCGCTGGTGCCCGAGGCTGGACTGGATCCAGGGCTGGATTTGTTACTCTCGCAACGCTTGCTCGCCGATTTGGACGAAGTCGAACG
>JAADEP010000036.1 GCA_013153335.1 Chloroflexota bacterium | reverse complement strand
CGATAGGGGTTGATGGAATTGACCAGCGCGATGGGGTACTGCTGCGTGGCCTCTCGCACCAACGCGAGCGCGTGGTCGAACGAGCCCTGGATTTGCACCACGGTCGCGCCGTACGCGAGCGCGCCCGCGAGCTTACCCAGCGCGATCTTGCCCTCGGGCACGAGCACGACCGCGCGCACGCCCGCGCGCGCGGCATACGCGGCCGACGACGCGGCCGTGTTGCCCGTGGACGCGCAAATGACCGTGCGCGCGCCGCGGCCTACGGCTTCGCCCACGGCTGCGGCCAGACCCCGGTCCTTGAACGAGCCCGTGGGGTTCAGGCCTTCGTACTTGACGTACAGCTCGAACCCGCCGCCCATATCCTGGGCCAATCGGGGCACAGGGATTAGCGGCGTGCTCCCTTCGCTGAGCGAGAGGCGCACCGTGTGCTCCGGCAGGTCGAGCCAATCCCAATAGCGTTCCAATACGCCTGGACGTAGCATAAAGCCTCCTATCGCGGGGCGGTGGGTGGAGAACGCGAGCTTGAGGCCGGTCGGGCAGGTTCCCTTGAGCGCGCGGAATGGGCAGCTTGGTCCTGCCCGCGGCGATCGGGGTCGCGTTCGTCTTCGGCGAAGATTATACTGCGCCCGGGGCTTGGGCCCGAAGCTTTTGCCTGCCGCGGGCGCACGCAATTGTAGTAGAAGCAGCCAAAAGCGGCGAGGGGGAGGCAAAGGGGGTGGCGCCATTGAGCCAGCTCAACGCGCGGGAACGCATGGCAGACAGCGAGGATAGCGGGCGGGTTCAGCCGTCCGCGGGCCAAGCGCGGGTTTCGCCGCCCGTCGCCCATAGCCCCGGGTGCGCTCGCGTGCCGCAGGCGCCGCGGACAGGAAGCCCGCGGCTAGCATAAAATTGCGCGCGAGCTGGCTGGCCCAGCGCGGGGCGTACGGCAAATTTGTAGCGGGCGGGTTCCGCCGCCCGCGAACCAAGCGCGGGCTCTGCCGCCCGCGTTGCATCGCTGCGAACCGCGCGGGCAGCCCATCACCTGTGCTCGCAATCGCTTGCGCCTTGCTGTCGGTTAAGGTTCAGGTGGGGAGGGCGTCGCGGTGTCCTGCAGCTGAACCTCCCAGAGGTGCACGTGCCCATCGTCCATGAGTTGAAATTGATCGCGGATGAGCAGAGTCAGGCGTTGAACCGGCATCCTCCGCGGGAGATCGATGCGAAGCCAGGCGTTCTCTGGGGTGCCGTGGTGCTCGGCCAGGGTTTTGTACGTGCCCTGAGGACCTTCCACGCGGATGTGGACCAGCGCTTCCGCGCCGCCGAGTTTGAGCTCCACCCGCGTGAGCCAAACCGGACTATCCCACTGGATTCGCATCCGCAGCGGGTTCGCGCGGGCGGTGCGGATCAGCGTGTTGGGGTTGCCGTCGAAGGCATCGGCGATTTGGCCCATGTCGAGGGGCGCATATTCCACGGTCGCGGGCTGTCCGAGCAGGGTCAAATACGCGATTTGCGGCTCGAGCAACGCGGCGCGCTCTTGCTCGACCATGCGCTCGAAGTCCTCGGCATATTCCCACCAGACGAAATAAAACCCTGGGGTGCCGTCGGGATAGGGGAGGATGCGCGCAATCTCTATATGACGGAATTTGCGCCGTTCGCGCTGGAGCGTATCCCAATCCTCGGGGGTGATGACGTAGAGATTGTGCGGCCCTTCAAAAATGCGCTGCTGCAGCGCATCGCCAAGGCCCAAAATGGGCACACGGGCTCGTTCCTCAGGCGTGAGGAAATACGCGTGCAGCAGGTTCACGCCGTTCGCCCAATTGGGCGAGAGGTACACGCGTGCTACGTTTGGGTCGGCGAGCGTGTCTCGGATGGCCCAAAAGACCCAGGGCGCGCCGTATTGCATCCCATAAAGCCCGTAATTGGTGAACCATCGCGGCCCGACCGTGAGGGCCAGCGTGAGCATGCCGAGGTTGAGCCCGCCTAGCGCAAAAGCCAACACCCGCCCTTGCCGGCCGCGCACACGAAGCCAGGTCCAGGCGCGGGGCAGATCCCGTTCGACCAAGGTCAACAGGCCGTCGGTAGTCCACCACGCGAGGGGGATGAGGGCGAACATCACCCGGGTGATGGCCACGTCGGCCAGCGCGGCGCCCACGGGCGCGAGCCCGTACGCCAGCCACGAGAGCCGTGCGCTAGGCTCGGATCGAGCGCGACGCAGCGCGCGTAACGCTCCGTAAAGCGCGAACGGCGCGAACCAAATCCCCACGTGGCCCCAATGGTCCATCTGGTGCCGCGGGAGGTCGCGCGGGTGAAAGCCAAACCAGTATCGGGGATCCAGGCCCTGGAGGTAGCGGAGGCCGAAACGTTGAAGTTTGTCGCGCAAAGGCAGGGGCTCGACCCAGTACGACCCCAGACGATACAAATGCTCGTGAATGCTGTGCGGGTAGAGATGGGCAAAACGCACGTAGGGGAGGGCGAGCAAGGCCGCCAGCCCCAGCGCGCGTAATACCACCGTTCGATGGCGCCAATGATAGCGGGCGTCGAGCAAGAGCAGGCCGAGGGCCATGGCCGGCACCACCGCTCGCGCGGGGCTGTACGTGTAGAACGTGAGCGCGGCCCCCAGCACCGCGGCGTATAGCGCGGGGGCTTGCCCTTGGCGATAACGGGCGTAGAAATAGAGGCTTGCGGCCCAAAACGCGACGGCTTCGACCACCTCAAACGCGGTTCGGGAGTGCAGGAACCACGCGGGCATGGCCGAAAGCACGAGGATGCCGGCCCACGCGTGACGGTGTCGATCGACCGCATGGGCCCAACGCCCGACGGCCCACGCGGCCAGGCCGCTGACCAAAATCGACACGCCCCGGGTGGCCCAGATGCGTTTGCCGAACAACACATACGCGGGGATTTGCAGGTATACGCTCACGCCCAGATTGTAAAAGTACACATTGCGGAAGAACGTCGGGAGCAGTTCGCCTTGGTCCCCGCGGAACCCGCGTTGGAGGAGCTGCTCGGCCAACAGGGTTTGGTTCGCTTCGTCGCAGAAGAAGTACACCGGGTAGTGGTACAGGCCCACAAAGCGAAGGGCCCAGTACCCAAGCAAAGCGAGCACCCATGGATACGCTATCCGTGGCCTTAAGCGCGACCTCAGGCCCAACCGTGGTTTGCGGCGTGCGTTCATCGTTCGTTCGGTGCGGGTCGGTGCAGGCTAGCTCGGCGCCGGATTCGATGCTCGCGCGGCGCGGGCGCGTTCAGCCCTGGGTGTGCCTCGCGAGGGCGGGGCTGGCGGCGCACGCTTCGGCTAGGGCGCGGGGGCCGTTGGGGTCAATGCCTGGAATTCCGCGGGCAAGGTGGGCAGGGGCAGGGCTGGCAGGTTCTCCTCGCCCAGGCCCAAAACGTCGCATTTGGTGTTGTACGGATCGGTCGCGGCGACCACCCACGTTGCGCCGGGGGGCAGGGCGTCGCAGGGCACGGTGAGGTGCAAACGCCCCTGCTCATCCACCCAGGCTCGATAATCGGGTAGGGCCAGGTCCTGCCAGCGACCGAAGCGCACGCCCGTAACCCAGGTTTTGAGCCGTTGGGCGTCGGGCACCCAGCGGAAGTTCAAGCTCAAATAGCCCAGGTTGTCGAAAAACCACGTCCGCGAGGGTGGTTCGCGCAAGGGGTGGTCGGGATGATAAATCTCAACCCCGCCCGCGAAGCCGTTTTCGCCAATGGGTTGGGCGAACAAGATGACGAAGTGATAAACACACTCGCCTTCTTCGGTGGTTTCGACCGTGACGGCCGCGTGGTAGAGGTCGACCTCGGGCGGCAGCACAAACCGCGCCCGCTTGCCCGTGCTGCAATAAATACCGTCCTCGATAGCATCGGTGGCTGCGACGCCCCCTGGCGGCGGCGTGGGCGTCGGGATGGGCGTTGGGGTTGCGGTGGCCGTCGCGGTCGCGGTGGCGGATGGGGTGGGCGTGATCGACGGGGTGGACGTGGGCGGGGGTTGGGTCGGCGTGACCCGGCTTGGGGCCGGGGTCGGGGTCATGACCGGCCGCGTGGCCGACGGCGCGGCCGCGGGCGAGCCCTGGCATCCCGCCTCGAGCCAGGCCAAGGCGAGCGCGAGGGCCCACCCGAGCCACCATACCCTGCGAAAGCCTTTCATCCGCGCGCTCCTCGCGTTGGATAGCAGAATTATACCAGCGGGTGCAGGTAAATCTCGTAAAAGCTCATACCGCGAGCGGCGGAACCCGCGCTTGGTTCGCGGGCGGCTAAACCCGCCCGCTATCCTCGCCGTCTGCCATGCGTTCCCGCGCGTTGGGCCGGATGATTTGCGCGCAATTTTATCCTAGCCGCGGGCTTCCAGCCCGCGGCGCCGGCGGCGACGCGGGCGCGCCCATGGCCACGGGTTCGCGGGGATTCGCGGGTGGCGGAACCCGCGCTTGACCCGCGGGCGGCTGAACCCGCCCGCTATCCTCGTCGTTTGCCATGCGTTCCCGCGCGTTGGGCCGAATAATTCGCGCGCGTTTTTATACTAGCCGCGGGCTTTTTGCACCTTAACAAATTGTTCTAACAATAGTAGAATGAGCCCAAGCCAAGCAAACCGGTAGGAGGGTGGCGATGCCCAAGCGATATCGCATTGAATTG
>JAADEP010000118.1 GCA_013153335.1 Chloroflexota bacterium | reverse complement strand
TGCGGCCCGAGGTTTGGCCTTTTGGTTTGGCGCGCCCCACCT
Organism: Chloroflexota bacterium; assembly: GCA_013153335.1. Classification (GTDB taxonomy): domain Bacteria; phylum Chloroflexota; class Anaerolineae; order Anaerolineales; family DRMV01; genus JAADEN01. The sequence continues at coordinate 4,564 of JAADEP010000118.1, read as the reverse complement.
GGGCCCGGGTCACACCCTTACCCTTGCCCAACCTGCGTGCCCGGCTGATCCGCAGTCTGCGCCACGACTGGGAAGTCGGCGTGTACAACCTGAACCAGGTGCTGGCCTTCTCCCTGCAGTTCGTGCCCGCGGTGGACGCGCTAAACGCGGCCCTGGACGAGATGCCTGCCGAGCGCCTGCTGCCCGCGCTGGCCCGGCTGGCCCAGGCACCTTACGATTGGGACTTGCTGCGCTTTGCTTCGGCCGATCTGCGTCAGGCCTTACGAGCCAAGTTCGTGGATGGGTTGCGATTTCGGCGAACAAAGGATGAATTCCGAGAACCAGGGTTGCGTTTCGACACCCCACCTCGGGCCGCGGCCGCGGGGTTCTACCTGTTGCACGCCAAAGACGCGTCCCAGGCCGCCCAGGCCTTCGAACGGGTGGCGATGCTGCCCCACGGGCCCGAGATGCTCGCGCTGAGCCGGGCCCTGGCCGCGGCGGCCCAGGCCCGCACCTGGGAACAACTGGCCGCCCTGGCCGACGACGAAACCTTCCTGCGCGACGCCCAGACGCCCGCGCGCCGCGAGGGGCTGCTCTACCCTCAGGTATGGCAAGCCCTGGAACGGCTGCGCCGCGTCGCACTGGACGCGCGCACGGTGCAGCGCAGCGTCTCCCGCCTGGCCCGCTCCCAGGCCCTCAACCGGGCCCTGGGCGAACTCACCGCGCTGCGCGAGGGTCTGGATGCGCAGCCCGAATTGGTGCGTCCCCTGCTGAACTATATCACTAAAGCCTGGCAAAAGGTCCTGCTTTCGGTGGCCGGCGAGGTGGGCCAGGCGCGCATCCGCGAGCCCGTGCCCAACCCTTATGTGGTGGGCGACCCCGTGGTCGGGCCGGGCTTCCGCGGCCGTGAGGACATTATGCGCGACCTGGAGGCCATCTATGGCAACACCCTCAGTCCACCTTCGGTGGTGCTCTACGGCCACCGTCGTATGGGGAAAACCTCCATTTTGCGCAATTTGGGCGCACATCTTGGCGCTCAAGTAACAGTAGTCTATGTCAACTTGCTAAGCTTGGGCGATTTACGGGGAGGCATGGGGCAACTGTTTCTGGCTCTCGCGGATGCTATCCACGACGCGTTGTCTGCGACGCTCGAGCCTGATCCTGAATCTTTCGAAGCGCGCCCCTATCGAGCCTTTAAGCGCTATCTACGAGCTGTGCGCACGGTTTTAGACGAACGTTACTTGCTCCTTGCGCTGGACGAACTCGAGCAACTGGAAGCCTGGATCACCGCGGGCCGGGCCCCGCGCGACCTGCTGGGCGTGCTGCGCTCGTCCATCCAGATGGACCCCCACATCGCCTTCATCTTCGCGGGGCTGCACACCCTGGCCGAGATGACCCAGGATTATTTTGAACCCTTCTTCGCCAGCGTAAAACCCATTCGAGTGAGCTTCTTCACGCGTGAGGCCACCTTCCAGGTGCTGGCCAATCCACCCCTCGAGGACTTCCCCCTGGACTACGATCCCGAGGCCCTGGAGCGAGTGTGGCAACTCACTGGCGGGCAACCCTACCTGGTGCAACTGGTGGGCCACCTGCTGGTCGACCGCTTCAACCGCCTGGCCTTCGAGCAGGGCCAGGAGTCCGAGCCCGTGTTCACGGTCGAAGATGTGGACACGGTGGTAAATGACCCTGCGTTCTATGAGCAAGGGCGTTACTACTTCAGCGGCGTGTGGGGCCAGGCCGCGCAGGGCCCGGCCGGCCAGCAAACGGTGCTGCGGGCCCTGGCGCCCCATCCCGAGGGCTTGGACGAGGCCGCCCTGGCCGCGGCGACAGGGCTTGACCCGGCGACCCTGGCCGCGGCCCTGGACGCGTTAGCGCGGCACGACGTGCTGCGCCGCGACGATTCGGGTCGCTGGCACTTCACCGTGGAACTCATGCGCCGTTGGGTCGCCCAAGGCCTCATGAACCCCCGCGGGCGCGCGTCGGGCGCAGGCCCCGTCTAGAAGCCACCGAACGGAGTTGACGGCGAAGGCGAGCGCGCGCCCCTTGTCAAACCCCGGGCTATCGGCTATAATAAGTTGTGCCTGGGCCCCCGTAGCTCAGGGGATAGAGCGCTGGCCTCCGGAGCCAGAGACCCGCGTTCGAATCGCGGCGGGGGCATCGCTGTTGGGGGCTCGTCTAATCGGCAGGACAACGGGTTCTGGCCCCGTCAGTGGAGGTTCGAGTCCTCCGCCCCCAGCCTTCCCCCCTCCCACTGGGAGGGGGATTTTCTTTCACCCGGAACGGAGGTGCACCATGCCCGACCTCATCGTCGTCGGTGGGGGTTTGGCCGGAAGTGAAGCTGCTTGGCAGGCCGCTCAGCGCGGGCTGAAGGTGCGGTTGTATGAGATGCGTCCTCGCAAGATGACGCCGGCTCACACGACGGGCTATTTGGCCGAGTTGGTCTGCTCGAACTCTTTGGGCACGACGTTGATCGACCGGGCCGGCGGCCTGCTCAAGGAGGAGCTGCGCCGTATGGGCTCGCTGCTCTTGCCTCTGGCCGAGGCGAGCGCAGTGCCGGCCGGGAGCGCGCTCGCCGTGGACCGGAATGTGTTCGCGCAAAAGGTCACCGAGGCGCTTGAGAGCCACCCCAATATCGAGGTTGTACGAGAAGAGGTTACGGACATCCCGCAAGGGTTGAGCATTATTGCCAGTGGCCCGCTCACCTCGAACGCGCTTTCGCAAGCTATCGCTCGGCTTACCGGGCAGGAGCACTTGTACTTCTTTGACGCGATCGCGCCCATTGTGGTCGCCGATAGCATCAATATGGATATCTGCTTCCGGGGCGCTCGGTATGGCCGCAGCGCGACGGCAGAGGGGGACTACATCAACTGCCCCATGGACAAAGCCCAATACGAGGCCTTCGTGGATGCGTTGGTGCGCGCGGAGCGGATTGAGCTGCACGATTTTGAACGCTTCGCGCTGCAACAAGGCGTGCGGGCGGGCAAAAGCAAGTTCTTCGAAGGCTGCTTGCCCATTGAGGTTATGGCCCAACGAGGGAAGGACGCGCTGCGCTTCGGCCCCTTGCGCCCGACCGGGCTCATCGACCCTCGCACGGGGCGCGAGCCTTATGCCGTGGTCCAGCTGCGGCAAGACAACCTGGCAGGTACGCTCTACAACATGGTCGGCTTCCAGACCAACCTCAAGTTCCCGGAGCAGCGTCGCGTTTTTCGCATGATCCCAGGCCTGGAGCAGGCCGAGTTCGCCCGTTATGGTCAGATGCACCGCAACACGTTCATCTTCTCCCCCGCCTTGTTAGACCCCACGTTGCAGTTCCGCACCCGGCCAGACCTGTTTTTCGCGGGCCAAATCACCGGGGTTGAAGGGTATGTCGGCAACATCGCGACCGGGTTATTAGCTGGCTGGAACGCGGCCCGTCTGGCCCGGGGGCAAGAGCCCTTGGTTTTGCCTCGCGAAACCATGCTCGGCGCCTTGCTCTACTACATCACCCACGCCTCCGAGCATGATTTTCAGCCCATGAAAGCCAACTTTGGCCTGCTTCCACCGTTGCCGCGACGCATCCGCGATAAGCGGGCCCGGGGCCGCGCGTATGCTGAGCGCGCCTTGCAGGCCTTGGAGGCCTTCCTCGCCGAGGTGCGCGCCCAAGGGGATGGTCCTGTGCCCCCGCCGGCCTGAGAGCCCTTCCACCATACATAAGCACCCCCAGCCCCTGGGTTGGTTCCCGGGGGCTGAATGTTTATCTGCCAAGCGTCGCGCATCAAGGCTCGAATAGAGGTACTGTCGCTCTTCGTGCTTGCTGAGGTTGTGCTTCGTTTGAGCCAATTCGGGTTTTTGCTCCTGGGTTGTTTATGTCTCTGGGGCTCCTGCGTGAGACGCAAAAAGAGGGAAAGAAAACGTTGTTGGCCCCTTGACAGGTTAGAACAAATGTTCTAAAATACGGGCAACCGAGCAGACCATCCGCCCGAGTTTCTGGGACCAAAAAAGGAGGCGCTTATGTTTCGCCGAACTCGTGTTGCCCTGCGTGCTGAGCACGTCTTTTCCATCCTCATCGTGATGGCTCTCTTTTTCTTCGAACTGTTCAACTACAGTACTACCGACTTTGCCCTGCACGATCTGTTGGGGGATCTGAAGTTCTTAGGCCTGCGGTGGTCCACGATTTTGGCTCTGGCCTTCTGCGGGATTGACTTCGCAGGCATCGCCCGGCTGTTCACCGCGAACGAAGACGGGGAACCCACCGAGACCTGGTACCTGTTGGGCGCGTGGCTCTTAGCCGCGAGCATGAACGCGATGCTGACCTGGTGGGGCGTGAGCGTGGCCTTGTTACAACACGTGCCCGCGGGAGCCAGCGTATTGGGCGCGGAGACCGTGCGCAAGGTTGTGCCTGTGTTCGTGGCCATCTTGGTGTGGCTGGTGCGGGTGCTCATCATGGGTACGCTGTCGGTCGCGGGCCAACGCTTGCTGGGCGCCTGGTCGATGGAGACCATGGCCGCGCCCCCGACCCGGCGTACGGTTCGCCGCCGTCCCGCAGGTGTGGCTGCCGCTGCGGCCGAGCCCGCGCCGCGGCCTATGACCGCCCGCGCCGCCCGGG
>JAADEP010000217.1 GCA_013153335.1 Chloroflexota bacterium | reverse complement strand
GGTAAGCCCAATTTGCGCGCCCGAGCGGCCACAACCGGATTAACCTCGGACGAAAGCACCAATACCGTGGCACCGGCGCGGCGCAGTTGCGCGATCCCCATGCCGTCTCCCCGGTGCGCCGCGACCATCTCCCGCCCGGTCTCATCCACCCAGACGCGATTGTCGGTGAAGACGCCGTCGAAGTCCAGTACCACCAAGCGCACTTTTCGCGGCATTGGTCGCGGACGGCGCCCACCGGGCCAAACCATATCCTCCAAGCCCCCATGTCGTACCATCCACTCGGCCCGCATCCAATCGAGCGGGGTGTCCAGATCCACCGTGTAGCGAGGATCGATGAGCACCGGCAGAATCACATCCCCGGTCATCGAACCCTTCTCCCATAGAGTGCGCGGCCAGAGCACATCGATATGCCCCGTCTGCCAAAACACAGGCGGCAACTTCTGTCGCGGAGCATTGTAAGGCTCGGGAATGCCAGGCACCTGGAGCAAAGGTTGCAAGCGTCCGTCCTCTGTGATGCGCCACATTTTATGAGGATTTTGCCCCGCGGGTACGACACCGCGCACCGAATCCGCTTCCGGGTGCTCCAGCAGGGTCTGCACCGCGCGGTCGACCAAATCCCGCGGGCGTATGGGACTGGTCGGTCGCAGCTGAACTACGACGTCGGGACGATAACCCTCGTGTTCGGCCAACCACCGCAACGCATGCAGAAATACCGGATAATCCGGCGTGGTATCCAAGGCCAAATACTCCGGTCGCAGGAAAGGGACTTCCGCACCGTACGCGCGCGCAACTTCCGCAATCTCTGGGTCATCCGTCGATACAATCACCCGTGTAACCGTGCGCGCCTGCAAGCCGGCCGCGATGCTGAAGGCCAGCAGCGGATGGCCGGCAAAAGGCTTGATGTTTTTCCGCGGGATGCTCTTGGACCCTCCGCGCGCGGGGATTAAGGCAAGAACTTCGGGTTTGGCCACGGTGCGCCTCCTTCCCAGAGATGTTATCATTGTACCCGCGTATCCACGGTGCTTTCGAATTCAGCTTGGCATCTTGGAGGAACGAGCCCTATGCCCTCATCTTCATCTCGACGCCCTAGGCGCGTGTTGTTCGTGTGCTTGGGGAATATTATCCGAAGCCCCTTGGCCGAAGCCCTGTTTCGTCATCATGCTCAAGCCCGGGGTCTCGCTCACAAATACGAGGTGGACTCCGCGGGGATAGGCCCCTGGCACGTAGGCGAACATCCTGACCCTCGAATGCGCGAAGTCGCCGCGCGGCACGGGATTCACTATGACCACATCGCTCGCCAAATCCGCGCGGAAGACCTGGAGCATTATGACTTGATCCTCGCGGCCGACCGCGAAGTGTGGGAGTATCTACGACGCATGGCTCCACGCCCCGAAATACGACGCAAAATTCGCTTGTTGCGGGAGTTCGATCCAAAAGCCGGGCGGGATTTGGATGTGCCCGATCCGTATTACGACCAAGGCTTGCGAGGTTTTGAGAGGGTTTTCGAAATCGTCGATCGATCAGTCCAAGGCCTGCTCGATGCGCTTGAGCGGGGCGAGATCGATCTCAACGCCGCACCCGAAGCGTGAAGTTCTTCCCCGGAGGCCTGTATGCGCGCCCTGCCCGAACCCGTACAACGTTGGTTCGCCCAACGAGGCTTGCAGATTCAAAGCTGGCACCCCGTCGCCGGTGGGGATATCAACGAGGCCTATCGTTTGGTTACCACGCAAGGCCCAAGTTTCTTCCTCAAACGCAACCTGCACGCGCCCGAGGATATGTTCGCCCGCGAAGCCGAAGGTTTACAAGCTTTGCGTGCAGCCCCCGGTGGTCCAACGGTTCCCGAACCTTATTTATGGGGACCGGATTTTTTGCTCATGGAGGATTTGCGACCCGCGCCACGACGCTCCGATTACTGGCCCCGTTTTGGACGTCAATTGGCCCACATGCACCAGAAGACTGGCCCAGCCTTTGGCTTCCCGCACGATAATTATATCGGGCTGACGCCGCAGCCGAACCCTTGGACTCAAGATGGATATACGTTTTTCGCGCAACATCGCTTGCTTTACCAAGCCCAACTTGCTCATCGGCGCGGCCTGCTCCCGACCGAGGATGTCCGGGCGGTTGAACGCTTGGCGGCTCGGCTCCCCGAGTGGATTCCCGAACAGCCACCTTCTTTGCTCCACGGCGATCTTTGGTCAGGAAACGCGCTAACCGACGCGCAAGGGAATCCGGCCATAGTCGATCCGGCCGCTTATTACGGTTGGGCTGAAGCGGATTTGGCTATGACCGCCTTATTCGGCGCCTTTCCCGAAATCTTTTATCAAGCGTATCAGGAAGTACGGCCCTTGGAACCAGGATGGCGAGAGCGTTTTCCTCTTTACAATCTCTATCATTTGTTGAATCATCTCAATCTTTTTGGGCTGGGATATCGGGAAAGCGTGCGGCATATTCTGCGACGTTTTTCATGAAAAATCCACAATCTGTGGTCAAAAATCATCCCACCTAAGGGTACAATAGAACCGAGGGAGGGACGACGCGGACGAAATCCATGCCCAGGCCCGACACGCTTTCGGATGCAGAACTTCTGGAACGCGCCCGGCAAGGCGACCAAGACGCCTTTCGCGTGCTTTATCAACGGTATGCGCGACGAGTGTATGGGTTTCTGCGCGCGTACACGGGCGATCCGGAATTGGCCGACGAATTGGTCAATGATGTTTTTCTGCGGGTGTGGAAGGCGCTGCCCAAATATCGCGAACAACAGCAGTTTTTGGCCTGGCTTTTTCGGATTGCGCGGAACGCGGCCGTGGATAAATTCCGTCGCCAGAAGCGCCGGGCCTGGTTAGGCCTCGACGCGCTCCTTCCAGGGGAGGACGTGGACACAACCACCCCCCATCCGGAGACGGCCGCCCTGACCCAAGAGGAATATCAACGGTTGGATGAGGCGTTGCAACAATTGCCGGAAACGTATCGAACTGTCTTGGTTTTGCGTTTTCTGGAAGGCTTGACTACCGCGGAAATTGCGCAAGTTTTAGGACGTTCGGAAAACGCGGTCCGTGTGCTCCAACATCGCGCCCTCAAAGCCCTACGGACGAAATTGCAAAATGCGACCTAAGGCGTAACATCATGCAGCGTTTGAGCGTTCTCCCGCATAGGAAGTGCTTCTTGAGGAAGGCGTGATGTCCTCCAAGCGTATTGAAGATTGGACCCAATGGGCTTTGGACGCGTGGGAGCGAGGGGAAGAGCTTGAAGCCATCTTGACGCAAGTTCCCCCCGACGTGCGGGAAGAGGTCGAAGCGGCCTTGGACGCGGCCCAAGCCATGCGGCGTTATGCCTCCGCGATTCAGGCCGAAGCCCAGGCATGGACGCCCCGCTGGGGCGAGCTCGCCGACCGTTTGCCCGCGTCGTCCGCGCGCGGATGGTGGTCGTGGCTGCCGCGCTGGCGCGCGCCCAGTCTGGCTTGGCAGTGGGCCGCGGTCGCGGTGGTGGCTGTCTTCGCGCTGGTCGGCGCCGTCCTCCCTGCCTACGCGGCGCAGGCCTTGCCGGGCGACGTGCTTTATCCTGTCAAGCGTTGGAGCGAACAAGTCGAAGGCTGGTTCGCGGCGTGGCAACCTGAAGGTCAAATGCGCTTTGCCCTCACGTTGGCCCAACGCCGGATGGACGAAGCCGAAGCCCTCATGCAGCAAGGCCGGTGGGAGGAAGCGCAACGTCTTTTGGATGAGGCTGAGCGCCAAATCCGGACCAATGTGCCCGCGTGGGCGCGCCCTATGGCCCAAGATGTGCAAACGCGCCTCCAAACCCTGCGCGCCCAAGCTGCGCGTCAAGCCCCAGGCGGGCCTCCTGATGGCCCAGCGCCGCCCAAGCGGGGCGCTGAACCAGGTCCCAAACGTGGCCCTACGAACAACGCCCAGCCTGGCCGCGGGCCAAGGGGTGGAGGCCTCACCCCCACCCCGACGCCTACACCTACGGCAAGCCTCACGCCGACAGCGAGCCTAACCCCGACCCCAACGGCTACGGCAACGCCCGAAGACACCCCCACACCAACGCCGAAGTCCTCAGAGCAAAACCAGCGCCAAAACCGCCAACGGGAGCGTAGGAAGTGAAGTAAGGAAGCCAAGCCTCTCAAAATAGAACTTCCCCCCTTACAGGGCCAAGACCAAGCAAATCGAAGGTTCGATGGTTTAGGTTTTGTCGCTCGGGAAGTATGACATGAAGCGCTGGTTTACAAGGAATTCAAAGTGGTGGCTCGACGCCCTAGCAGTGGTGGTTTTACTGGCCATAGGCTGGCGTTATGCCGCGCCGCTGCCGTATGTCACGGATATTATTCTCGCTGACGAAACGCGTTACGCGGCCCACGGGCTCATCGTGCGCCAGACGGGAAAGTGGCCTTATCGGGCTCGCTCGTACGCGCTGTGGTACGCGCTTTTGAGTTGGCGCACACAGGACTTGATGCATCTTTACGATTTCAACTTCCAGGTGCTCACCGTCGCGTTACCGCTGGCGTTGTATGCGGTGCTCCGAGCGGTGGGCCTTCCCGCCGCGGCGGCCTTCGTGGGCAGCGTTGTCGTGCTGGTGAGCGATTTGCTCATCGAGGCCTGGCCGCGCGTTACGACCTTCG
>JAADEP010000055.1 GCA_013153335.1 Chloroflexota bacterium | reverse complement strand
CGCGCGCAATTTTATGCCAACTAGCCGCGGGCTTCCAGCCCGCGGCGCCTGCGGCACGCGAGCGCACCCATGGCCGCGGGCGGCTGAACCCGCCCGCTATCCTCGCCGTCTGCCATGCGTTCCCGCGTGTTGGGCCGATAATTCGCGCGCGATTTTATGCTAGCCGCGAGCTTCCAGCCCGCGGCACCCGCGGCGCCGCTCAACGGCGACCGCCCTCTTCGCCTCGTCATCGCCCCTTGACCCTTTCTACAACCTTTGCGTGCACCCTCTCGGGGGCGCTCGTCCGTGCGAAAGCCGTCAGCTCCCGAACTCGCTTGAGCAAGCGCTGGCCTTTGCCCCCAAGGCGCTTTCGGTGGTGTTGGCACAACTAGCGGCAAAACCCGCTTGTTTCTTCGCCTCGAGTTGGGTATGATAAAAATACCGCAAACGGAAAGCGCCTATCGCGCCCGTCGGGACGGGGTCGGCCGGTGGTTTATCCGGCCTCGGTTCGGTGGGACGAGGTTGAAGTACGTTGGGCACGAGGATGGCCGTGATGTGGGCCTTTATTGTTTCTGTGGTGGCGTTAGTGGTCCCTGCCTTGGTCGCCGGTTTTGCGGTGCTCTTGCTCGTACATTGGCTTTCGCGGTGGCAGGAACCCTCGTCGTCCTCCGCGGGATAGGGCGCCTGTAACCGCGCGGGAGCGAACCGCGCCGAGGCCAAATCCTGTTCAAACCGCGCGGGCTCGCAGCGCCTGGAGCTCGGGCGAAGGTGGCGCGCGGCTCCCGACGCGCCCCTCCTCCTATCGCTCAAACCCATGCCGCGACCAACATGGCCGCCGCGATGGACAGCGCGTTGACCACGTCGTTGTTCATCCAGGGCCAGCCGCGGCGCAACACCGTGCGCGTGCCGCATCGCCGGTGGATGGGATGCTGCTCGGTCTCTTTATCGCACGTGGGGCAGTAATACATTCCCTGGACGGTCGCGCCGAGCAGCGAATCGATCACCGCGCCCACCAGCCCGGCCAGGGTCACGGTCAACAAGAGGCGTCCTTGCGGGCCGTTCGGCGCCAGGATCGCGGCCCATAGGCCGATCCACGCGGCGCCCGCGAGCGCGGCCGCCGTTCCCCACGGCGACATGCCGCCCGAGGTGCCTGGCGCGACCGGGGGACCGAGCAACAACCAGCGGGGCCGGGGGTGAAACACGCCCAACTCGGTTGCCCACGTATCGGCCGTGGCCGCGGCAAAGGCCGCGGTCCCGAGGCGCCACGCGAGCTCCGGATCCAGCCAGCCCCAATGTTGCGCGAGCACCATCAGCGTCGGCCATCCGCCATTGGCCAACACCTGCCACGCGTCCCGTTGGCTGCCTTTGGCGAACTTCTCAATGCCCACATGGCGCCGAGCCTGGGCCCAGCGCGAAAGCAAGCTCGACGGCACGAAAAAGGCCATCAGCACCACGCCCCAGGCCCAACCGCCCCAGCCCAAAAGCACGCCGCCTTCGACCCACGCGGCCAGGGCCCCCGAACGGCTCAACGCCCGCGCGCGGTAAGCCGCCCAGGCAATGCCCAGAGCGAGCAGCCAGCCCCCTACGCCCAGGCCCGTGTGCCCGCTGCGAAACGAAAACACAACCAAGGCCGCGATGCGTTCCATGAATGCGTTCCTTTTCCTTTTGGGGAATGCGCCTTATCCGGCGAGGTTCCAGAAGGCGAACAAGAGGAAGCCCGTGGCCACAGCCGCGTTTAGACCCAAAAACAGCCCCATGGCCGGTTTGCGCCACACCCGCCACGCGTAAAAGCTCAGCCCGGTTTCGAGCCCCAGCAGCACGAAATGAGCCGAAAGCCCCATTTGCGCAGCGGGCGCGGGGCGGTACCACCCCGCGAGCCACGCGGCCAGGGCGAGGGCCGAGAAGAGCCACGCGACCATCAGCAAGCCCCAACCCCAACGCCGCAAGTCCTGGAGCCCAGCCGACTCGCTGATCTTGGCCGCGGGCGCGGGCTCCGACGCGTCCGCTTCGGCCATTGGGGCCAGCTCGGGCGGAAGGGCTTCGCGCGGCTCGCCCTGCGCCTCGGGCGGAGCTGTGACCGCGCGGGTTTCCTGCTGGGGTAAGGCCTCGGGCGGGGCGTCTACCGCAGACCCGACGTCTTCGGGCAGCGCCGCGGCGTGCTGCTGCTGCGCTGCCGCCGCCTGCCCGGGCGCGCCTTCCAGCTCAGCAAGGTGCGGCGCGGCCGCGAGGGTCTCCCGCGATGCCATAGCAGCCTCGGGCGTCGGTTGCGGCTCGGCCGCAGCTTCGGGCAAAGCCGCGGCTTCAGCTTCCGGGGTGAGGAGCGCGCGCAAGTGTTCCAAGAACGCCGCAGGGCGCGCGGGACTCAACACAAACACGGTCTGGTCGTCGGTCTCCACCAACAAATGCGGGCCCGAGCGCAAGCTATAAAACGACCACGTGCGCTGCGTGCCGTCGTCCACGATCAGGCCGATGCTGAGCCCCCAGCCGCTGCGCGGGGGCTCGGGGACAGCTTCGCGCTGGGGGTAATGCACTTCCAGGCCGGCCCACACGACCCGCGAAAGCGCGATATGAACGTGGGCGCCCGGCGCGTGCAAGTGCAAGCCATCCGGGCCCAGGCGGTAGAAGACCTGGCCCGCGAGGTACCACGCGTATGCGGCCCAAGGCAAGCCAAAGGCCGCGATCAGGGCGAAGGCCAGCCAAGGCCATGGCCCTTCACGCCAAGCCCACAGCAAGGACAAGATGAGCCCGACCGTTGCGAGCAAGGTCAAGCCCGCGAACAACCAGCGTCGAGCCTGGGGGGGGCGATACACGCGTACAGCGGCTTGCCGAGGCGCGTCAGGGCTCATGTCCGGTTACCAGCCTTCCAAGAAAGGTCGCCATTCTTCGTGTTCGTCCAAGTAACGCTGGAAACGATACAGCGCGCTTTGGGGTGGTGGCCCCGGTGGCCGAAGCAAGGGCATGCCCGCTTCTTCGGGCGTACGGTCGCCTTTGCGTTGGTTGCACGCCGCGCAGGCCGTGACCAAATTCTCCCACGAAAACGTGCCCCCGCGGTGCCGCGGGATGACGTGGTCCAGGGTAAGTTTGCCCCCGCGGCGGCCACAATATTGGCACGTGTAGTTATCCCGACGAAAGATCTCACGCTTGGTCAGCGGGATGCGCAACCGCGGGCGCCGGACCTGATACGTCAGCCGGATGACCGACGGCAAAGGGACCGTGCCTTGCGCGGCCCGGAGCACTCCGCGGCCATTGAGGACGAGGCGCGCCTTCCCAACGAGCAATAACCCTACTGCCCGCCGAGCCGTGCACACGCCCAGGGGTTCGAAATTGGCGTTGAGCACCAAGACCGGTAAATGGATCGCTGCACCTTGTCTGCGTCCGAAGGCCGCGCCTCCTTATCCCACTTCCGCCATCGGTGAGCTCGTGTCCGAGGTCTCGCCCAGGCCCACAGCCTTGAGCACTCGCCGTACGATATTGTACACGACATTCTGTTGGAAGCCCATCACCCACGCCATCGCGAAGATCGCCATCGCGGACCGGATGTTGATTTCCTCGCCCGGCAACATGGAGAGCAACCCGGCCATCACGGCCGCGAACGCGAACGCACCCAAAGCCATCCCCTGGAGCGGGCTGACCAAATACCAAAGGAGGTGATCTTGGTCAAAATCGCGGTAAACGGCCACGTGGCGCCAAAGGGCATAGAGCGCACCGGTCGCGCCGCCCAGGCCGCCCCAGATCGCGCTGCGCACGCCCAACACAAACCACGTCAGGTTGTTCATGCCCGGCGCGTCGGGGCTGTAACCCAAACGCGTGGCCCATGCTTCCACCAAGCCCGGCCCCAGAAAGATCAGCGCGACGCCCAAAATGGTCATCCACGTCACTTCGTAAAAGAAGATGAGCAACCCCGTGCTGTAGGACCACTCCCGCACGCGTTTTTGGTATTCCAGCAGGAACGCGACTTCATTGAGCAGGCGCTCGGCCTCTTCGTAGTTCTCAAAGCTCTCGGAAAGGGCGTTGCGCGCTTCCAAGATCTTGTCCAAAAGCTCGGTGGCCAGCTTTTTGTCGTGGACCTCGCGCAGCACGCGGCGCTGCAACGCGTCGGCCTGACGCCATAACGCGCGGATACGCTCCAGGGTCACCAACGAAAACGCCTCGGCCAAGCCGGTCGACGCATCCCACCCGACCGGCTCCACGGCCTGCATCCCCCGGTCCTCGTAGGGCTTCGGGGGTTCGGTGGGCGCGAGCTCTTCGGGCGGCAAGGGGAGCATGTCCTCCTGGCCCGTTTCCTCCGGCGTAGGCGTAGCAGCGGCTTGGGGAGTTTCTTCGCTCATGATTTGACTCCGGGGAATAGGGTTTCGTCCCAACCCGGGACGTCCGAAACGCCTCCGTCCACCCAAGGGAGCGGGGATCGCAAGCTAGAAGTATGATACCACGACCGGAAACAAGCGTGAGTATAATACCCCTGGCGGATCGAACGGCAACGATGCGCTTTTTCGCCGCGCGAGCCAGATCTGGCCCGCGAAGCCGCAGAACGGGCCTTGTGGATGGCCGATCAGGAGGGCCGAGATGAAGAGGGTATCTTTGGCACAGCCATGGGCCATGCCTCGCAAAGCCCAGGCCTACGACCCCGCGCGCTATCACATTT
>JAADEP010000216.1 GCA_013153335.1 Chloroflexota bacterium | reverse complement strand
TCCTTTGAGGTGGCGACGATGCTCATCCACCACGTGCTTCGGCGCGAGGTAAACGAACAACCCCAGGGCCATGAGGAAGAACGTCATGTCGTCCAACGGCGTGGGGATGGGATCGGGCGCGAGCCAATACAGTACGGCCAAAATCGGAATGGCTTTGACCCAAAAGGGCACGCGCGGGTCTTTGAGCAGACGCAACGTCAACCGGACAGCTTCCCAAAGCGAAGCTTTGTCAGCCTTGTCCTTGCCTCCGAAGAAGAAGCTGGTCATGTTCGATCCTCCAAAACCTCGACCGCGGGCAGGGGCTCGCCTGCCAGAAGTTTCAGCGTGGCCCCGCCGCCGGTCGAAATATGGCCCATCCGGTCGGCAACACCGGCCTTCTTGACCGCGGCTACCGAATCGCCGCCGCCGACCAAGGTGAACGCCGGGCTCTCTGCCAACACGCGGGCGATGGCCATGGTGCCGGCCGCGAAGGGCTCGACCTCGAACATGCCCAACGGACCGTTCCAAATGATGGTGCCCGCCTCGCGCAAATGCCGCGCGAAGGTTTCCACTGTGCTCGGCCCAATGTCCAGGGCCATCCACCCTTCTGGCACCCCTTCGGTCACGGCGACCACCCGGACGTTCGCGTCTGGGGCCGCGCGGTCCGCGATGACCAAGTCGGTCGGCAGCACGATTTTCTCGCCAAAGGTGTCGAGCAGGCTCAACGCAGTCTCAAAGGCCTCCCGCTCGACCAGGGAGGAACCCAGGGCAAAACCTTGCGCGGCCAGGAAGGTGTTGGCCATCCCACCGCCGATGAGCAGCCGGTCGGCCCGGCCCAGCAGGTTGTGCAGCACTTTGATCTTGTCGCTGATCTTCGCGCCCCCCAAGATGGCCATAAGGGGGCGCGTCGGGCGCTCTAAGGCCTGGGTGATGATGGTGACTTCCCGCTCGAGCAAAAAGCCAGCCACGGCCGGCAAATATCGGGCCACGCCCACGGTCGACGCGTGAATGCGGTGGGCCGTGCCGAACGCGTCGTTGACGAAAAGCTCGCCCAACGAGGCCAACCGGCGGGCGAACTCAGGGTCGTTGCGGGTCTCACCCGGGTCGAAGCGCGTGTTTTCCAAAAGCAAGACCTGACCGGGCTGCAGACGAGCGGCCTTGGCTTGTGCGTCCGGCCCGGCCGGATCGTGCGCGAACAGTACGTCTCGGCCTAACAGCGCGGCCAGGGGCTCAACCACGGGCCGCAGCGAGAACGCGGGGTCGGGCTTCCCCTTGGGCCGCCCCAGATGCGAGGCCAACACGAGCGCGGCGTCGCGCGCCAGCAAGTAGGTCAGGGTGGGCAGCGTCGCGCGGATGCGGGTGTCGTCTTCGACGCGGCCATCGCGAATCGGAACGTTGAAATCGACCCGGACCAAAACCCGGCGTTGGGTCACATCCACATCGCGGACGGTCTTTTTGCGGAACATAGGGGCCTCCGTCATGATTTGGTTGCGCGCATCGAACGGATCGCCGGGCATCCCCGCGCGGTCACTGATAGAACACGCGCGAGCCTTGAATTCGGCGATTGAGCAGGGTGAGGACCAGGATCACGGCGAACAGGATGAACGCCAAAGCCGAAGCATAACCGTAGCGCGTCTTGGTAAAGAACTCGTCAAAGATGACCAGGCTAAAGGTATCGACCGTGCCTTGGGCCGCGGGTTCGCGCATGACATAGATGTGGTTGAAGGCCTTGAACGTGCCGATGACCGCGATAAGGGACAGAAAGTAGGTGGTCGGCGAGAGCAAGGGCAGAATCACGTAACGGAAGATCTGCCATTGGTTCGCGCCATCAATGGCCGCGGCCTCTTTCAGCTCTTGGGGGATGTTGCCCAAGCCGGCCAAGTAAATCACTGTGTCGTATCCCACGTACGTCCAGATGGAGTAAAGCATGATGACCACCAGGGCCAAACTCGGGCCGGCCGCCCACGAAGGCACCTGAATGCCCATCGCTTCGCCTAAGAGGTCGAAGATCCCCCGGGGCTCCATGAGCCAACGCTGGGGGGGCAAGCCCAGGCGGGTGAGCAACATGTTCACCGGCCCGGCCGCCCGCGGGGAGAACATCAAGCGAAAGACGGCTGCGCTCGCGACCGCGGGCGTAATGTAAGGCATGAAGTAAATCACGCGGAAGAGCTCGCGACCGCGGATGTTCTGGAACAAAAGCAAAGCGAAGAACAGCCCCAAAGCCAATTGGAAGGGAACCGTGCCCGCGGAGTAATACACTGTGGTGACCAACCCACGCCAAACATCCCGGTCCCCGGCTGCGATAACCGCTGGGAGCTCCGCGAGCAAGACCCAGCCGCCGATCATAAGGAGCAAAGCCGCGAAGGCCAGACCCAAAAAGCGGCGGTCTTTGCTCGCCCGAACCGCGCGATTCCACACGACCCACGAAGCCCACAAAAGCAAACCGCCAGCGAGGATGGACGCGACTTGCAAGGGCAAATGGCGCGACGACTCGGCCGCGAATTGGGCCGCGAAGCGCTGTAACTCGTGCCAGGTATAAACAGCTACGATGCCGCCCAAGACCGTGAAGAACAGCGCGACGGCCGCCCACGCGGTGCGCTTGCCCCAGCCCGGCCAGCGCTGCGGGGCCCGAGCGAGTTTCGCGATCGCGAGGGTGACGACCAGGGCCAGCAGGAACAACCCCACGAAACGCTGCCAGGCGGCCCATACTTGGGGCGCGTGCAGGGCCTCATAAAGCAGTCGACGGAAGAGGTCGGGCGTACGTTTCTGCCCAATGGCCTTGTAACCGATGTTGAGCACTTCGGGCAGCGCGGTCACGCCATACGCAACTCCGGCCAGCGCGGTTGCAGCCCAGAGGCTCGCAGGAACCAGGACCGCGAGCCCGTGCCCCAAGGTGCGAGGCCGGGCCTCGGCCCATAGCCGTCGGGCAAGGCGGTAAGCTGCCCAAAAGAACGCGGCCGCGACCACAAAAAACAGCGGGAAGGCCAGCGCGTCAATGGCATTGACGTAATGCTTCATACCCACAAAGGGCCCTTGACGAATGCGCCATCGGTGCAGGCTGACATACACCGCAAACAACACCGGCCATAGCCCGAACGCGAAGATAAGCGAGACCGCCGGGGCCAGCATCAAATACGCGGTGATGGCTTCTCGAAACGCTCGTCCGCGGCGGGTGTTCCGTTGCTGCCACAAACGACGGAGCCAGGTCATGTCAGTCCTCCGGACCGTTCGCCTTCAAGGCCGTCGAGCCAACGTCTGCAACTCGAACCGCTGTTCCAATTGTAAAACAAAACCCCGGCGCGGGTGAAGCCGCGTATAATACCCCTTGCGATGCTCAAAAGGAGGTCCTCGACCATGCCCGGTTTGACGTTGCTCGGATTGGGGCCCGGCCATCCGGATCAGCTGACCCGGGAAGCGTGGCGCGTGCTCGAACAGGCTTCTGAAGTATATGTGCGCACCGAACAGCACCCCACGGTCCAGGCCTTCCCGAAACATATACGGGTGCACAGCTTCGACGCGTTGTATGAGCAAGCCGAGACCTTTGAAGAGGTATACGCCAACATCGTGAACCAGGTTTGGACCCTGGCTCAAAGGCCCCAAGGCGTGATTTACGCGGTCCCGGGCCACCCGTTGGTTGCCGAAAGCACGGGCGTTGCCTTGCTCCAACGGGCCCGCGCACACGGGTTGCCGGTTCGGATCGTGGAGGGCCTGAGCTTTTTGGACGCGGTTTGGCGCGCGCTGGGCGTGGATCCGTTCCCGCGCACCGCGCTGCTGGACGCGTTAGACGTGGCCCGGCGCTTAACCCCGCCACATCCGCCCTCGACCCCGGCGCTGATCGCGCAGCTGTATTCGCGCGACGTAGCTTCAGGGGTCAAGCTCACCCTGATGCACCACTTTCCAGACGAACATCCGGTGGTCTTGGTGCACCGAGCCGGTCTGCCTGACGAGGTCGTGCGTGAGTTCGCCCTTTACGAAATCGACCGCGATCCAGAAATCGGGTTGCTCACCACGCTATACGTCACGCCGCTGCCCGAAGGCACCTCCTTCGAGGAATTCGAGAACCTCATCGCGCGTTTGCGCGCGCCCGACGGCTGCCCTTGGGATCGCAAGCAGACCCACCAATCCCTGCGAAAGCACTTGTTAGAAGAAGCCTACGAAGTGCTGGATGCTCTGGATCGCAACGACCCCACGGCGCTGCGCGAGGAGCTGGGCGACTTGCTCTTGCAGATCGTGCTGCACACCCAAATCGCGGTCGAAGAGGGCGAGTTCACCATGCCCGAAGTGCTCAAGACCGTGTATGACAAGATCATCCGCCGGCACCCCCACGTGTTTGGGGACGTAAAGGTCAAGGACGCGGATGAGGTGCTGCGGAATTGGGAGGCCATCAAGCGCCGCGAGAAAGCCACAAAGCAAGCCCGAGCGCCTCAAGAACAGCCGAGCGTTTTGGATGACCTGCCGCGCGCGCTGCCGGCCCTGGCCCAGGCCCAGGCCATCCAACGCAAAGTGGGCGAGGTGGGCTTTGATTGGCCTGACATCCAAGGGGTATGGAAGAAGGTGGAGGAAGAGTTGGACGAGGTTCGGACCGCGACAAGCCCGGACGCGACCACGCGCGAGATCGGGGACCTGCTCTTCGCGGTGGTCAATCTAGCTCGTCACCTGGACGTCGACGCCGAAAGCGCGCTGCGTGAGGCCAACCAACGCTTTGCCCGGCGCTTTCGAGAGGTCGAACGGCAAGCCCTGGCTCAGGGCCGCGAGCTCGAACGCATGAGCCTGGAAGAGATGGACGCCCTCTGGGAACGCGCGAAGCGAACGGAACCCCCAACGTCGAACTCCACGACGCGCGGCGAAGACGCGCGCGGCGACGAGGGATAACTGCCCATACAAGGACTATGCGCAATCGAACACCAATCCGCCTAAAGCCTTGCCGATTTGGCGTCATCTGCTATAATCAGCATCGTTGAATCGTCGTGCGGAGGACATCATGGCCGAAGATACGCTCTATCAAGGCTCCTTGGCGAACGGGCTTCAGGTTCTGCTCAAAGAGGTGCACACCGCGCCTCTGGTCAGCCATTGGGTTTGGTATCGGGTCGGCTCGCGCGACGAAGTGCCAGGGCGCACGGGCGCATCCCACTGGGTGGAACACATGCTGTTCAAGGGGACCGAACGTTACCCCGCAGGCGTGTTGGACCGCGTGATCTCGCGCGTCGGAGGTGTTTGGAACGCGCTCACGTATTTGGACTGGACGACCTACTTCGAAACCCTACCTGCCGAGCACCTTGATCTGGCCCTGGACCTGGAATCGGACCGGATGGTGCACGCCCGTTTTGCCGAGGAAGACGTGGAAGCCGAACGCACGGTGATTATCTCCGAACGCCAGGGGAACGAAAACGACCCCTTATTCCGCTTGAGCGAGGAGGTGCAGGCCGCGGCTTTCCGGGTTCACGCTTACCATCACGAGGTCATCGGCGATATGGCCGATTTGCAAACCATGGGCCGGGAGGATCTGTATCAGCATTACCGCACGTACTACGGCCCGAACAACGCGGTCTTGGCTTTGGCCGGCGATTTTCGCATTGAAGACGTGCTCCCCCGTATTGAGCGTTATTTCGGCCCTCTGGCGCGCATCCCCGATCCCCCACGGCTGCGTCGGCCTGAGCCACCACAATCGGGCGAGCGCCGCATCATCGTGGAAGGCGCGGGCGAGACCACCTTCGTCCAGCTCGCGTATCGGGCGCCCCGCGGCGCGGACGAAGCCTTCATGGCCTATTTCTTGCTGGATAGCCTGCTCACCGGCCCGTCCAATCTCAACTTTTTCGGTACTGACCTCAGTCACCACACCAGTCGCCTCTACCGCCGCTTGGTCGATGGCGGCCTGGCTGTCTCTGTAAGCGGGAGCCTGCAAGCCACCATCGATCCCTACCTCTATTGGATCACCCTCGTTGTCCATCCGGATCGAACGCCCGATGAGGTCATCCAGGCGGTAGAGGAAGAGATCCAACGCCTCCAAGATTCGCCCCCGCCCCCGGAGGAGCTCGAGCGAGCCCGCAAGCAAGCGAAGGCGTTGTTTGCTTACAACAGCGAAAGCATCACCGCCCAGGCGTTTTGGCTGGGTTATACCGCGATGTTTGCGGATTATGCTTGGGCTCAAACGTTCATTTCTCGAATATACGAGACAACCGCTGAGCAAATTCAAGCCGTTGCCCAACGTTATCTCCGGCCCCAACAACGGGTTACGGGCATTTACGTGCCTACAGGTGCGTAAACCACGGGGGGACTTTTGGAGCTGCCGCCACTCTTTCCCGCGACGTTCGTGCGTCGCGTGAACCGGTTTCGGGCCGAGGTACGGTTGCCCAACGGCGTACGTACGCACGCGCACGTGCCGAATTCGGGGCGCCTGCACGAGCTTTTCGTGCCGGGCCGCCCGGTCTACCTGCGCCACGCGGCCCGGCCAGGCCGCAAAACGCGCTGGGATTTGGCCTTGGTCCGTCTGCCCACGGGCCTGGTCTCGGTCGACGCCCGCCTGCCCAATCCCTTGTTGTACGAAGCCTGGCGCACCGGTCGCTTAGTCCCTTGGCTGCAACCCGAGGAATGGACCTGGCGCGCGGAGCCGGCTTCGCCCGGTGGCCGCCTGGATTTCTGTCTGCGCCACCGCACCACCGGTCAACGCTTGTGGATCGAAACCAAATCCATCACCCTGGTTGAGGACGGCGTTGGGCTCTTCCCCGATGCGCCCACGAGCCGCGGTCGACGGCACTTGGCCGAGTTGGCCGAGCGCGTGCGTGCGGGCGACCGCGCCGCCGTGGTTTTCGTGGTCCAGCGGGAAGACGCGCGCGCGGTCGCGGCCCATAACGCCGATCCCGCGTTCCCGGCCGCGCTGGCCGAAGCCATGGCCGCGGGGGTTGAGGTGTATGCGTACGTCGCCCACGTAACCTTGCACCAAATACGCTTGGTGCGCGCGGTGCCGGTTCTGCTTCGGACATCCAAAAGCCCCAAACTTACGGAGCATGGTCTTGAAGATGTGTAGCCCGTTTTGACCGCACTTCGGTCAATACGTAAGGGTCATTGGCTTTGGGGAGGGCCAAGCCCCTTGGAGGTGTGATCATGACCTGGTGGCAAGCCATCCTGCTAGGGATTGTGCAAGGCCTGACCGAGTTTCTGCCGGTCTCTAGCAGCGCCCACTTAGCCTTGGTCCCGCACTGGTTGGGGTGGGAGCTCACCCGCAGCCAGGTGTTCGTCTTCGATGTGCTCGTCCAATGGGGTACCCTGTTCGCAGTCCTGGTGTATTTCTGGCAAGATTGGTGGGCCATGGCCCGCGCCTTGGGGCGATGGATACGGCATCCGCACCCAATCCGCGAGGACCCGGATCTATATCTGCTCTGGCTTGTAGCCTGGGCTACGGTGCCCGCGGTCGCGTTAGGTTGGTATCTCAAAGATCACGTGATGACCGTATTCCACCAGCCCCAGGCCACGGGGTTCTTTCTGTTGCTCACGGCAGTTTTGATGACGTTGGCCGAGCTTTTGGGCCCGCGGTGCCGGTTAGCCCCCGACTTAACGCTGTTCGACGCGCTCCTTATCGGCTTGGGTCAGGCCCTGGCCTTGTTCCCGGGCGTCTCGCGCTCGGGCGCGACCATGTCGGTAGGCTTGCTGCGCGGCCTCAAGCAACCCGAGGCCGCGCGTTTTTCGTTTTTAATGTCACTGCCCATTATGCTGGCTGCAGGCCTGGTCGCGATGGTTGAGTGGATCCGCATGCCTGGTACCCATGCCTTTTTCTGGCCGCTATCGCTGGGCTTTCTCAGCGCGATGATTTCGGGGTATCTGGCCATCGCGTGGCTCTTGCGTTATTTGGCCCGCCGTCGCTTGTGGATTTTCGTGCTTTATTGCACGATTTTGGGCCTCGCGGTGCTTTGGATGGGCTAGACGGGTGTGATATACTGAACTCGCAGATGCCGCGCCCATTGTCAACTCGGGCCACATCTTATCAGCAAGACGCCTGACGGGGAGGAGCGCGATGAAACTAGCCGTCAAGCGGGAAGCGTTAGCGCAAGGGATGAGCATCGTGATCCGCGCGGTGCCCTCCCGCACCGCGATCCCTATCCTGAGCCACGTGTTGATGGCGACCGACGAGGGGGACCTGCGCCTAACGGCCACGGATATGGAGCTCACTTTGACCGTTTGGGTCCCGGTGGAACAGTTGGACGAAGAGGGCGCGACCGCGGTCGAAGCGCGCACGTTCCACCAAATTATAAGCAAACCCATTGGCGAACAGTTGGAGCTGACCTATCAGCCCGAGACGCATGTGTTGTACATCCACGGGCCCAATACCGACATCAAGATGCAATGCCTGCCAGCGGATGACTTCCCGCCGGTGGTGGCCCCTGAAGCCATCGACGGGAGCCTGACCCTGCCCGCGAGCGTGTGGCGCGAGATCATCAAGCAGGTGCGCTTCGCGGCCTCGACCGATGAGGCCCGCCCCGTGCTCACCGGGATTTCGGTGCGAACTCAAGGCCACACCGTAACCTTCGCGGCCACGGACAGCTATCGTTTGTCCGTGCGTCGGGTTACCCTCGAAACGCCTCTGCCCGCGTGGGATATCATCATCCCCGCGCGCGCGTTCGGTGAGCTGCAGCGCCTGGCCAAAGATGGCGAGAACGAGATCCGCATGAGCGTGAGCACGCAGCGCCAGCAAGCCATCTTCCGCACGGAGCGCGCGGAACTGATCACGCAGCTGATCGAGGGGCGTTACCCCGAATACGAACGCATCATCCCCGAACGCTTCAACACCCGGGTTGTGGCCAGCCGAGATTTGCTGCTGCGCTACGCGGATATCGCGCAGGTGATCGCCTCCCTCGAGAGCAACATTATCCGCTTGAGTATTCAGCCCAGCGAAGATGGGCCTGGCGCCATCGTGATTACGGGCCGGGGCGAGGCGAACGAGAGCAAAGCCGTGATCAGCGCGGTGGTCGAGGGCGAACCTTTGGAGGTCGCGTTCAACGCGCGCTACTTCATCGAAGCCCTGTCCGCGGTGCCGACGCCCGACGTGGTGATGGAGTTCGTCGCGCCGGCCAGCCCGGTGGTGATCAAGCCCACGGGCCGGGATGACTTCCTCCACATCCTCATGCCCATGCAGCTGTCCGCATAAGCCACGATCGGGGCTGGGGCCTATGGGTCCTGGCCCCTTTTCCAAGTCCTTCACCCGAAGGACGGTGAGATGACCCTCTCAAGCACCGACCCTCTGTGGCAAATCTACACAACTTTGGTGCAATATCCCATTCTGCGGACGCGCATCCGCGCGCGCATGCGAAAGGCCCTGTTCGAACGCGGGGTGATCTCGCCCCAAGAGTTCGAAGCCTTGGTGCGGGAGCACGCGATCCGATCCCAACAGCGCGAAGGCGTCCCCCGGTATGGCGACCCCGAGGATGTGTGGGAGACCCGTCGCGACCGCATCCGCTCGCATCTCACGGACCTCTATTTCGCGTACAACCTGCCCATTGAGCTCTTTGAGGAAATTGTGCGCGAGGTTTTGGCCGAGCGGCGACCGCTGGCGGACGACGTGGACATCACCTTCAACCCTGAGTTCGCGCCCGAGCCTTTGCTCTTGGAACACGCGTCCATGCTGGCCGAAATGTCGCCGGAAGAGCGAAAGAAGCATTGGTCGCGCGAGCAAGAAATCAAAGTCGCGCTCATCCGGCGCATTATCAGCGATCAACTCGCGTATGTGAGCCTGGCCAAGGAATGGCTGACCTTGCAGGACTTGCTCGACATCGCCCGGCGCAAGATTGGACCGGGCAAAATCGGCGGCAAGGCCGCGGGCATGATCCTCGCGTATCGCATTTTGCGTTCGGCCGGCGATGAAGACATCCGCAGCACTATTCACGTGCCCGAGTCGTTTTTCCTGGGCTCGGATGTGATGTACGCGTTCATGGCCCATAATGACCTCATGCAGTGGTCAGACCAAAAATACAAACCGCGCGAGGAAATCGAAGCGCGTTACCCCATCTTGCGCGAAGCCTTTCTGCAAGGCAGCTTTCCTGAAGACATCGAGCAAGCCTTGCGGGATTTGCTTTCCCAAATCGGCCAGCATCCCTTGATTGTACGTTCCTCGAGCCTGCTGGAAGACAACTTTGGCGCGTCGTTCGCGGGCAAGTACGATAGCTATTTCTGCCCCAACCAGGGCTCCTTGGAAGAAAATCTACGCGACTTGACCCGTGCCATCGCGGGGGTTTACGCGAGCGCGTTCGCGCCCGATCCCATCCTTTACCGCAAAGCCCGCGGGCTGCTGGACTACGACGAACGTATTGCGATCCTCATCCAAAAGGTTGAGGGCGAGACGTTCAAGGGGCTGTACTTCCCGCAAGCGGCCGGGGTGGCGTTCAGCCGCAACTTATTCCGTTGGTCGCCGAAGATTCGTATGGAAGACGGATTTGTGCGCTTGGTCTGGGGTTTGGGCACGCGGGCCGTAGAGCGCGTGGGCGATGATTATCCGCGCTTGGTCGCATTGAGCCACCCGCTGCTACGCCCCGAGACCACTGCGAAAGAAATCCGTCGTTATTCGCAACGCTATATTGACGTTATCGACCTGATGGGCAACGCGTTCCGCACGCTGCCCGTGACCGAAGTTTTGGATCGCACATACCCGCCTTTGCGCTTCATCGTTTCCCTCGACGCCGGGGGATACATCACGCCCTTGCACGCGACCTTCCTGCCGAAAGAGAAAATCCGGGACTTGGTGGTCACCTTTGACGAATGGCTGCGCCGCACCCCGTTCGCGGATCGCATGCGGCGTATGCTGCGCACCCTTGAGAAGCACTACCAACGCCCTGTGGACATGGAATTCACCGCGCGCATCGTGAACCCGCGCGAACCCAATCCCGAAGTGGAAATCACCCTGGTGCAATGCCGGCCCCAGAGCGTGTTCACCGAAGTGCCCACCGTACTGCCCGAACACCTCGACCCCAACGCGCTTATTTTAGACACATACAACATTGTGCCCCACGGCTATGTGCCGCGCATCAACTACGTGCTCTTTGTGACACCCGAAGGCTACTACGAACTCGGCGAGCCAAATAAGCGCGCGCGGCTCATTCAAGCTATCAGTCAGTTCAATGCCCAACGCGAAGAGCGAGACTTCATCTGTGTCGGCCCGGGCCGCTGGGGGACTCGCAACCCCGAGCTCGGGGTTCAGGTGTCGTACGCGGACATTTACAACGCTAAGGCCCTGGTTGAGCTCTCTTCGTCCCGCTTTGGGGTTCAGGCCGAGCCGTCCTTTGGCACGCACTTCTTCCAAGACCTCATCGAAGCGGGTATCTTCCCGCTGGCCGTGGATTTGGACGACCCGCGGACCCGATTCCACCGCGCGTTCTTCTATGAGACGCCGAACCGCCTGCGCGAGTTCCTGCCCGATGTACCTGATTACCTGGACGACGTGTTGCGCATTATCCGGGTCTCAGATTACGCAGCCGACCAGTTCTTGCGCCTGGTCTTGAACGCGACCCAGGGCCGAGGCCTGGCGTACTTGACCGCCGAAGCCTCGGAGGCCTGAGGAGGAGCAGGGACAGGTATGGCCGCGCAACGCCTTTTCGTGGTCGTCGCCGGCAACATCGGCGCGGGCAAGTCCACCTTGGTTGGCTTGTTGGCGCAGCAGTTCGGATGGCGTCCGTTCTACGAGCCTGAGGTCGAAAACCCCTATTTGGCCGATTTTTATCGAGACATGCGCACCTGGGCTTTTCCGTCCCAGGTTTTCTTTTTGACCCATCGCTTGCGCTTGCATCAACGCATCGCAGCTCACGACGGGCCTTCGGTGCAAGACCGAAGTTTGTATGAGGACGCGGAGATCTTCGCGGAGAACCTCTACCGCCAAGGCTATCTCGCGCCGCGCGATTATCAAACGTACCGGGCCCTGTATGAAGCTTTGGTCGAGCTCCTCCCCAGGCCAGATCTGGTGATTTACGTACGCGCGTCGGTGCCCACGTTGATGGCGCGCATTCGCCAACGAGGCCGGGCGTATGAACGCCATATCCCTGAGGCGTATGTGGCGCGGCTCAACGAGCTGTATGACGCATGGGCCCGCGCGTTCACCCTCGCGCCTGTGCTAACGCTGAACGCGGACGAGCTGGATTGGCTGGAAAACCCTGACCATCGGGCCCAGATCTTCGCGCAGATCCAAACCTACCTCGCGGAACTCGCCGCGCGGGCCCGCGCTGAGGCCTCGGATATAGCTAGGCCTTCCTAGGCATCAACCCCAGACGCTGAAGAAGCAGGTACGCACCAAGGATCATCAACACCATCCCAATGAAGGCCGCTAAGGGCGAGTTGAGGATGGTGCTGATGATGGCCAAGAAGATCAGGCCGCTCCCCGTGCCCAAGGGCTGGCGGAGCAATTTGCCCACGTCATACATAACCAGACTGAATCCGACCACGCCCAAGGCCTGCAGGGTGTAAATCCAAAACGGGCTTAAAACCGGGTATGACGTTAGCAAGCTGGCCAGCACCAACAGCACCGCGACCACGGCCCAACGCACGACCCGCTGGTGCCGATAGAGGCAAAAGACCGCAAACCCCATGGCCAAAAGGGTCAGGCTCCAGACCAACATCATCCACTGGCCTAAGGTTGGGCTGTTGAGTGCGATCGCGGCCATGACGCCAAAGCCATACCCGATCAAAAGCCCCAGGGCCAAACCTACCGACGTGCGGCAAACACCCAGGGGCTGTGGTCCTTTGGGAAGGCGGGTTCGTTTCGCCATGGCACCTCCTCGTTAGGGTTGAGGGACGTAGGAAACAAAAGGGCGGGGCCCTCAACGTGACCCCGCCCTCCGATTCGGCTTCGTGAAAGCCTATTTCTTCTCCGCGATCTCGTACAGCTCTTTCTCGAGCTGCGCGATCTCTTCGAGGCGACCTTCGGCCTTCAGCTGCTTCAGGCGCTCAAGGTACATATCCTCCGAGGACATGCGGAACAGGTCGCCCGGCTTGACCTTGAGGTTGCGCGCGCCGCGCTTCATAGCCCACCAGAACATGTAGCCCCAGAAGGCCACGTACAGCGCGTAGATGATGATCTGGATGGCCGGGCTGCGCGGGGCAATCAGCGCGGGCACGAAGGTCGTCGGCGCGTAGTGGCCGCTGGCCATCAAGCCATCCCAGAAGTCGCGGGCCAAGGTGTAGGGCAGATAGCCCAGGTAGAAGAAGGGCCAAATGAGCAAGCCGGTGATGTAGAGCAAGCCCGTGCGGCCATAGTTGCGGAATTCGCACCCGATCATGAAGATGGTGCCCAGACCCAGGAGCAAACCACCGAAGATATCCATGGTCAGGGTGGTGTTCTCCCGGATGGCAGTGCCGACTTTATGGAACTCCGCGCCACCGGGGCCAACGTAATTCTCCGCGAAGGCCTCGGTCGCCCAGTGGTGGCCTTCCATGATGCCGAAGCCGGCCCAAGCGATGAAGATGACCAAGCTGACCAAGAAGAGATGCAAGCTCAAAGCCGCGAAGGGCTGATACGAGAGGAATACGGTGCGCAGGGAGAAGGGGATGCGCCAGCGATCGGCCGCGAAGCGATCGCCCTTTTCAACCTCACGGCCCAACTCGGGGTTGATCAGACCGCACTCGGTGCCGAAGCCGGTCTTGGCCACCGAGGTGCCCAACAGCGCGCCGATGAGGATGAGCATGATAATGTCAGGGATGTTCTTGCCGATCAGCATGCCGCCGTAGATCTTGGTCTTTTCGAGGCTGTCGGCCCAGCCCATCTTGATGGCGTAGGTGTTGCCCGCCACCGCGTTGTACAAAATGACGAGGAGGATGATAACCATGAACGCATACAGGAAGTAGCGCAGCCAAGCGGGTTCGTCGACCCGTTCATCCGCGGTCAGGCCATCCACCCAACCCAAGTGCTTGGCCTGGACCACGTACCATTTGGTCTCTTGGCTCTTGAAGTATTGGGAAAGGTTCAGGTTCTTCAGGATCACGAACCCAATGAGCGCGCCAATGGTGGCGAAGAGCATCACCACCCAGCTCTTGAGGTTCATGGCCGCGAAGCCACCCAACAGGTGGTGCAGGGTGCAGCCGCCCGCGACGCGCGTGCCCCAAGCGAACATAAACGCGCCCAACGCGACGAACATCAAGGACTTCTTGGGGTAGCGCGCCCAAATGCGGAACTCACCCTCAAGCCACGCAAGCACAAAGGCCGCGATCAGCGCGCCGATAATGACCCACTGGATCGCGGGTTGATAATCCGGCTTGGTGGCGATAAGGCTCTTGCCAAAGAGGGTGGTCTCTACGCTGGCCAACATCCGGGCCATACCGCTGGTCACGCCGATGAACTTGTGCTTTGGATGGCCCAAGGGGAGGAACAAGAAGTTGATGATCTCCGCCGACGCGGTCAGCAACCCGGCCGTCCACCAAGGCCACTGCCGCTTCAACCAGGATACACCCTGGTACCCGTTTTTGAACGACGCCATCGTCCGACCTCCTCAAAGAATTGAAGGTTGTCACTCCCTTCATATCCATTATGGGGTAAAATACCCTGTCCGAGTTCAGTTGGTTTTCTTATGAGGCGTTATTGGTTTTTCTTAGAACAGGTGTAGGCTTATGAGTTACCTCATCCCCCCATGGCTGCAGGTTTTCTTGGCCGTCGCGGAGCACAAAAGCTTCAACCGCGCCGCGCGCGCGTTACTCTTGTCGCAGCCCGCGGTGAGCCAACGCATTCGCCAGCTCGAAAAGGTGCTCGGCGTGCCGTTGTTCCGCCGCACCCCCCGAGGCGTGGAGCTCACTCCCGCGGGCGAAGAGCTCCTCTACTACGCGCGACAGGTCCGGCGCTTGCTCATGGTGGCCGAAAGCCGTATCACCGACCCTTCGAGCACCCAACAGCGGCGCCTGCTCTTGGGCATGACCCCAACCCTGACGTTGTACCGTCTGCCTTTGTGGCTCAAGCACTTTCATGAGCAATACCCCCATGTGCGGGTGCAGGTGCGAACCGACACCACGCCTCGCCTGGTGCAGAGCGTGCGTTATCACAACCTCTATTTGGCCCTGGTGGAAGGCGAACTGCCCCACGAACAAGGCGTGAGCTCCTTGCTGTTGGGCGAGATCCCCTTTGTCATTTTGGCGCCCGCGCGCGAGCCCTGGATCCAATATCGGCAGCTCCCCTTGGAAGCTCTGGATCAAAAGCCTTTCATCAGTCGCCCGCCCGAAGCCCAAACCCGGCGTTGGCTCGACGTGTTATTCACGGCCAAGGGGGTGCGACCGAACCTGGTCGCGGAGCTGGATTCGCCCGAGAGCATCAAGCGGGCGGTCGCCCAAGGCGTGGGCGTGACGCTTTTGCCGCGATGCATGATCGAAGACATGCACGAGCCCAAACTGCACGTGATCGAAATCACCCCTGACCCACCTCGCCGCTATCTCAAGGCCGTCTGGCCCGCGGGGTTGCCCTTACATCCCCTGGCCCAGGCCTTTTTGCGCGCACTGCAGCCCTTCTTCCCGGCTTTAGAGACCTGGTTCCGCGAAAGCGCGGCCCCGCCTAAAGAACTGCGCTGGCCCGAGCCTTCCGCGCCGCCCTTGGATGAGGTCCGGTCCCCGAAACAAAGCGAAAATTAGCTGCAAAGGCGCACGTTCCGTCCTTCGAGCGCCCGAAGCGCCTGGTACAATTGCAAACCGGAGGTGAACATGCCCTACCGCTCCCATGGTCAGGTTCGTTATTGGCAAGACGAAGCGCTGGCCCAACTCGGGCTTATCCACGGCTTTTTTACGCGCCACGGAGGCGTCAGCCCGCCGCCGTGGCACAGTCTCAACACCAGCGTGAGCGTAGGCGATTCGCGCGAACGAGTGCGCGAGAACCTGCGGCGGGCCTTCGCCGCACTGGAGCGCGATCCGGCTTCGCGCTACGACACGTGGCTGGTACACGACGCGCGCGTGGTGCGCGCCGAGGCGCCCCGAGGCCCTCGGGTTCCGCCCTTGGTGGCAGACGGCATGGTGACCTCCAACCCGCGCGTGACCCTGGTCATGCGGTTCGCGGACTGCGCCCCGTTGCTGGTGTATGACCCGCGGCGACGCGTGTTGGCCCTGGGGCATGCTGGCTGGCGCGGTACCCTAGCCGGCGTCGCACCCGCGCTGGTGCTCGCGCTTGTCCACGCGTACGACTCACGGCCGCAAGATATGGTTGCGGTGATCGGCCCCTCGATTGGCCCCGAAGAGTATGAGGTTGGCCCGGACGTCGTGCACGCGGTGGAACAGGCCTTCGGTCCGGACCAAGCCGCGGCGTTTTTGCCCCAACGTAACGGACGCACGCATTTCGATTTGTGGGCCGCGAACGCGTGGCTGTTGCGCCAGGCCGGGGTGGGACAGATCCGCGTTTCGGGGATTAGTACCGCGGCTGCGACCGACGACTGGTACTCCCACCGGGCCGAACAAGGGCGGACTGGGCGTTTCGTGGTCTTGGCCGCGCTCCCGGAGCCTTGAGTTTCTCGCGGCAAGGAGCCAACATGAGCCTCGCGATTCGTATCCGAAAGCTGGGCAAACGTTATCGTTTGGGCGCGAATCCATCCGGCCGCGAGTATCAAACCCTGCGCGACCTGCTCACCCAGCCGTGGCGTTGGTTCCGTCGTGAACCTGCGACCTATATCTGGGCTTTGCGCGAGATCGACTTGGACGTGGAAGCCGGGCAAGTCTTGGGGCTCATCGGCCCGAATGGTGCGGGCAAGTCCACCCTGCTCAAAATCCTTTCCCGGGTCACCTATCCCACCACGGGCCGGGCCGAGCTCTATGGCCGCGTGGGTTCGCTTTTGGAAGTCGGGACCGGCTTCCACCCCGAGCTCACCGGCCGGGAGAACATTTACCTCAACGGTGCGATCCTTGGCATGACCAAAGCCGAAATCGACCGCAAGTTTGATGAAATCGTCGCGTTCGCGGGCGTGGAAGCATTCATTGATACGCCGGTCAAGTTCTATTCCAGCGGGATGTATCTGCGCCTGGCTTTCGCGGTGGCCGCGCATTTGGAGCCCGAGATTTTGTTGGTGGATGAAGTGCTGGCCGTGGGCGACGCCGAATTCCAACGCAAATCCCTGGGCAAGATGGAAGAGGTCGCGCACTCGGGCCGCACGGTCGTGTTCGTGAGCCATAACATGTCCGCGATTTTGAGTTTGACCCAGCGCGCCGTGGTGCTGCGCAAAGGCCGTATCGTGTTTGACGGGCCGACGCCCGAAGCCGTGGATTTTTACCTCTCCTCTGGCATGCGCCGGACTGGCGAGCGGATTTGGCAGCCTGAGGAAATCCCCGCGAGCGCGTATCCGTTTCAGCCCATCGCGCTGCGGATTCGAGACGCCCGCGGCCGTGTCACCGATGCCATCGCAGCGCAAGACCCGATCACCCTGGAATGGGAATATGCTTTGCACGAACCCATCCGCGGATTGCGCGTCGGCATCTACCTCCTCACCATGCGCGGGGAATATGTGTTTACGTCGTTCGACACCGATGACTTGGAAGCCTATCAACGTTGGCGCACCCGGCCGGCCGGCCACTACATCAGTCGGGTACGCATCCCCGGGCACTTCCTTAACACAGGCCGTTATGTGCTCTCGGTTAACGCCAGCACCTACGGCTATCGCACGTACTTCCACGAAGAAAATGTGCTCGCGTTTTTGGTTGATCCCACGGGCGCGGTCGGGAGCCAATGGCCCGAGCGCCGGCTGGGCGTAGTGCGTCCGCTGCTCGACTGGGAGATCGAGCGAGTTGACGAACGCGTGCCGGAGGCCCCTTCATGAGTGCATGGAAGCCGCGCGTGAAGGCCTGGCTCGCGCATTGGCCCTGGGCGCCGGCGTTATATTGGCACTTGCGCGGCCGCCCCGATCATGTGGGCGGCCTTCGTTTGGCCCAAGTGCGACGTCGTCTCCCCGAGTGGACCGAGGCCGTCGCGGCGCACACGCGCGCTTCGCGGCCCCCAAAAGGCAAGCGATTGCTCATTGTCGCGCCGCTGCACCTTTGGTTGGCCCACGCGGTCCCCATGGGCTTGACCCTCGCGGCCATGGGGCACGATGTGCATTTGGCCTATTGGCCTTACCGCGACTGGTTCACGCCCTTGGATCCCTTCGCACTGCGTCAACAAGATGCCTATGCCTGGCACGTGCTGCAAAAAGCGCGGCCCTGGCTCCGTCCAATTTCGTTGGTGCGCACCCGGCCCGCCCCGGTGCCCTCGACCTGGGAGCCGTGGATCGAGCATGTGACTCAGATTGACGCGCGCTATACCCTGATGCGTGAGGATGTACCGGCCGAGGCGCGGATCGTCGCGTTTCGCCGAGCGCGCAACCGAAGCGCGGCCGGGGTGCTCCGCGCGGTCATGACGCGCCTACAACCCGATCGGGTCCTCGTGCCCAATGGTCTGGTGCTCGAGTTCGGCGTGGCCTATCATGTCGCGCGTGCTCTCGGGATCCCGGTCACCACGTACGAATTCGGCCCTGAGCCTGAGCGCATTTGGCTTGACCCGGAAGAGCCGGTTGTGTATTTGAACACGCGCGCGCTGTGGGCCGCGTGGCGCGATCGCCCCTGGCCGCCGGGCGCGCGAGAGAAAATTCAAGCCTTGTTCGATGAAGTTTGGAACGCGCGCGCCGGGCAATACGCGGCCCGACGCTGGCAAAACGTACCCATGCAAGGCGCAGACACGGTACGGCAACAGCTCCACCTGGACGAACGACCCGTCGTGCTCCTCGCGCCCAATGTCTTTGGGGACTCGGTCATGCTCGACCATGCGATCTTTAGCCAGGGCATGGCCGACTGGCTGCGTCGGACCTTGCGGTTTTTGGCCGAACGTCCTCAGGTGCAAGTCGTGATTCGCGTGCATCCTTCAGAAAAACACCTGCCTCCCAAAGCTCTGCGGGTGACCGAAGTTGTACGGGAAGTCCTGCCCACCTTGCCCGAGCACATGCGCTTGGTTGAAGCTGAGGACCCGGTCAACACCACAGACCTGGTTCGGTTGGCCATCGGGACTTTGGTTTATGCGTCAACCGTGGGGCTTGAAGCCGCGCTGTTGGGCCGACCAGCCATTGTGGCAGCCCGGGCCTATTACCGAGGGCATGGCTTTACGTGGGATCCAGAGAGTTGGGACGCGTATTGGCGCGTGCTTGAAACCCTTCTGCAGGAACCTGAAACGTTACGCCCATCGCCCGCCCAGGTGGAGGACGCGTGGAAGTTCGCCTACGCGTTCTTCTTCCATTGGCTGCGGCCTTTTCCCTGGCCCCTGCCGGGCATGGCCCAGCATTGGGATCGCTGGCCGCTGGCCCAGGTTTTGGGGCACGAAGGCGAGCGCTTCCGCGCCACGTTTGAAGCCTTGGCCGGCGCGCCCATCCGTTGGACCGACTGAAGGTGTTAAAAAAGGAAAACGCCCCCTCGAGCGAGGGGGCGTTTCGTCCTTCTAGAGGACTCGGTCTAGATGTTGGTCATGATGTTGGAGAACACATTCCCGATGGCCGGACCGAGCAGCGCCAGGATGGCGATCACAACAATCGCAACGAGAACGAGAATCAACGCATACTCGACCAGACCTTGACCCT